>OMJH01000230.1 GCA_900299295.1 Bacteroidota bacterium | reverse complement strand
CGGCGATGAAAAAAGGGAATGCAGGAATGAGTTCAAAAAATTATGCTGAAGCGATTTCCGGCTTTACCGAAGCGTTGAAGGTAAAACCTGAAGATGCTGCGGCCAAAGAAAAGAAAACAGCCGCAGAAAATGCGATGCGAATTGCAAACGAAGCCGAGCAAAATTTAAAACAGCTTCTTCAGCAGGCGCAATCTGCATTTGATAAAATGGAATGGACATCGGCATTGAATGCTTATAAAAAAATTCAGGAAATTAATAAGACACATCCCGAGCCTCTCATAAAAATACCACTATGTGAGGAAAAAATACTCGAACAAAAATTAGAAGAAGAGGCCCGTCAATTGCTGGACGCTGATTATATACAAACAATGAATACTGCAAAAAATTTTTATGATAAGAAACAATGGGAAGACGCTTTGAAAAAATTTATCCGTGCAAATGAAATTAAACCTAAAGAAAGTGAACCGATTCAAAAAATTAAGGATCTCAATCAGCTACTTGCAAAACAAAAGGCTGATGAGCAAGAGGCAGTAAAACTTGAGAGAGATTATCGGGAGGCAATATCGGAAGGAAATTCTTTGCTGGGTAAAAATGAATATGCTGTGGCGTTGGATAAATTTCTATATGCTCAAAAATTAAAACCGCAGGCCTCGGAGCCAAGAGATAAAATTAAACAGCTGCAACTTTTGATTGAGGAGGAAAACACCAGGAAAAAACTTGAGGCCGACTTTAATCTTGCGATGAAAGAAGGTAATGATGCCTTTGCGTTGTTGGATTATTCAGGCGCGATATCAATATATAAAAACAAAGCATTGAAAATAAAGCCGGATAATGTAGAAGCAAAAGATAAAATCAAAGCCGCAGAAAAGGCCATTCGTGAAAAGTCGTACTCCGATTCACTTGAGCAAGTTGAGGTAGAAAAAACGCGAAAATACAATAATGCCATAGCTGATGGTAGATCCTCATTTGTAATAAAGGATTACGCGAAGGCACTGGCCTCGTATTCTGCTGCGCTCGAAATTAAACCTAATGAAACCGAACCCCTTGTAAAAATTGATGAAATAAAAGCTATCATTAAGCAACTTGAAGAAGAGGAACGATTGAAGCAGGATCAACTTAAGATTGATAAGGAGTACAAATCTGCAATGGCAATGGGAAATTCTGCGGTCCTGGAAAAAAAATATGATTTTGCTTTGGAAAAATTCAGGCATGCCCAGCGCCTTAAACCCGCGGAAAAAGATCCTCAGCGTGAAATTGAGGAAATAGAATTGATTTTGCGTAAGTTGGCAGATATTGAGTCGGAACAAGAAAAGCAAAACGAAATTGAAAGAAAATATCAGACGGCGGTAAAAGCCGGCGAAGCTGGAATCACAATAAAAAACTGGGAGGCAGCCAAGACCAAGTTTGAAGAGGCATTACAGTGGAAACCTAACGACAATCTCGCTACACAGAAGTTGCTTTTTATTAAGGACAAACTGTCTGCGCAATCCATGAACGATAAAGATGCTGGTTACAAATCGGCAATGCTTCGTGGTGAAAACAATTTCAAAGCGTTAAAATATCAGGATGCGTTATCGGCCTTTAAAGATGCTTTAGCTCTGAGGCCGAATGACGCTGCCGCAAAACAAAGGATAGATGAAATTCAAAAATTGGTCGTGCAAACTGAAGTTAAAAAACCTGACAATGAGTTGTCAGAAAAACAAAAACTTTACGGCAATTATCCTGAAGGGGTTACCAATGAAACATTCAATAAAGGCGGATGTCAAATTTTGAGAAGCGTTATTAAAAATGGAAATTCCATCGTTGTCTATGAAAAAAGATATTACTCATGGGGTGGCACTTTTTACTTCAGGGATGGCAGTGAAATATCAGGTAGCGTTTATCAGCAAGGAATAAATGAACAATAAAATTCAATTGTTTATTCTAAATTGCATTTATAGGAAGGATTGATTTTACCGTGAGGTATCAATCAATGACAATCTGTCTTTTAGTTTCAGAAAAGGTTTTTCTAAAACTTCATAGGACAAGGCAGCAACGCCAATTACCATGAGCGGATAAAGTATACAGAATAAAGGCAAGGATCTCAGATCAAATCTGAAAATCACAAGTTTAATAACAAATAAAAACAAAATGTTGTGATAGATGTATATTCCGTATGAAATTTTACCGAGGTAATGAATGAAGTTTTTAGATGAAAAATTGAACCAGGCCTTTTTATCAAATAAATACCAGATTAAAATAAATGCAAAAGGGAAAGTATATAGATAATTTTTAAACATCGCCTCTAATACAGAAGAATATTTTTTTGCTTCGCTAAAAGTGAGTAAAGCAAAAAAAGTCAGAAAAAAAAGTATGCGACTTACATTTGAAATTTTTAATTGAAACGGTTTTTGAAAATGTATTAGGGCCATCCACCCGCCGATTGCTAGCGTGTCAATTTTTGAAAGCGTATTCCAGTTTATTTGCTCAAACGGATGAACAGCAAGGGTAAACGCCCATGCTCGGAATGCTATTGAACTTAAAATTAGTATGGCAAAACACCATGATAATTTTTTAGTGGGTACAAAAAATAACAATAAAGGCCATACCAAGTAAAAATGTTCTTCTACGCAAATACTCCAAAAATGCATAAATGGATATTGGCTGGCAGCAGGAAGATTATTTACCAGGGTGTCACTCAAAAAAATGGCCTGAAAATTATTTGCAAACAAAGCAGTCCAACTATAAATCGGTTCAGTCATTGCAGTAATACGGATAATTAGCGGCGTGCAAAGAATGATGAAAAAATATAAAGGCCATATGCGGAGGATTCTTCGCAGGTAAAACTTTTTTAAATTTATGTTTCCCAGTTCCTTTCTTTCAACCAGCAATAAATAGGTTATTAAAAACCCTGAAATGAGAAAAAAGAAATCCACACCTAAAGAGAAATTATTAAAGATTCTTTCAATATAAATTCCTGAAGTGTTCGGGACTTGGTATGATTTATCAGTTGAAAGAAAGGAGGGGCGATGAATCCAGGAAGAAAATGCTTCATATCCGTGCGTAATCATTACCATAGTTGCAGCCAAAAATCTCAATACATCAAGGTTGAAGAAGTGTACGCGAGTTTTTGATGTGTTTAATTTCCCCACTTAATTTTCAATTAGATGAATTGAATTTTTCCGGAAATATTTTTTTTATGCTGTCTGCAAGATTTTTTGCGACTGATTTTCGCCCACGCTCAACATAATGTTCGGTAGTCCAGTTTTGATCGATAAAATCTATTCCGCGTACAGCCTCCAAATTATCTGCTACGATTACTCCCATATTCCGGTATCGATTTACCAGAAAATCCCGATTGTTTTTTATTAGCCAGCATAATTCATTCCCCACCAGGGAGTCGGCATAGTCAAGGTTTTCGGAAAGCAGGTTAAATACCAGTTTTTTGTTTGAGGATTTGCACCATTTCACAATCTCATCAAAATCCTGGATTCTTGGATTATTTTCACGTAATGTAAAAGCATATGATTTTACGTAGTGTGCTGTAAGGTCGGTCTTTTTTATGTCCCATTCTCCTTTTTCATTTTTTATTCCATCGGTTCCAATTGTACTGTCCCACTGGCGAACCGTTTTATACTTAAACGGGAAGGGAAATTCAATAAGGTCGGTTTTCCACCGTGTTAAAAAATCTTGTTCTCTTTCTTTCGTATTTTTATTATCGAACACCTTTAATGAAAGAAAAAAACGATTGACTAATTCAGGGCGGTTTTCCAGTAAAACAATACTTTTTTGAAGAGCCGTTTCCAGTTCCGAATGAATCCATGAGGCATTGAAGGATCGAAGATTTAAGGTAACAATAATCAACTGCGCTTTACTTTTTTGACCAAGATAAGACAGCCATTTTTTATAAATGCCTGCGTGCACGGCTCCGGTATCAATCGCAATAAATTTTAAACCCGGAAAATATTGCGCAGTGAATTCGGAAATGGATCGTTTATCGCTGTCGCTTTCTGCGTAAGAATAATTGGAAGATTCAGCAAAATAAACTACATCAGCATTTTCACGCGCAACGTCCAGTTGCATTGTCATAGGGCAATGCCGTTGAAGGTCTGTCTTGAAAAGTGTGAAATGATAAATCTCATTTATTGAAACCAGAATTAAAATCAATACTATTACTTTAAGAAAAAGTTTCCTGTTCATTTTTTAAAACTGAAAATAAATGAATGGATATTGTTCAACGCCGCTCATTGTTAAAAGACCAAATAAAATAATTGTGTAAAATGCCCAGCGAAGAAAGGAAGGGCTGCCAACCATGCTTTTATCAAAACGGGAATTGAAAAACAGATAATCAGAAAAAAGCAATACAATGGCCATTATCCATGCGTATCCATAATGAAGTTGTTCCCCTGCAACACTTTTGTTATGAATCAAAGCGTAGAAAATGGATTTTACTTTCTCTAGGTTTTCGGCACGGAAAAACACCCAGATCAACGAAACGATTAAAAAGGTTTTGAAGGTTAGAATTCCATTCAAAAACCATGATTCGCTTTTTTTTGAAGAGGAGAAATAAATTCCAATCAGCTTTTCAAGTAAAAAGAAAAATCCGTGAAGGAATCCCCAGATAATAAAGGTCCAGCTTGCTCCATGCCAAAATCCGCTAATTGTAAAAACTACAAGCACATTGAAAATGAAACGTGGTATTTTTACTTTATTTCCACCCAAGGGTATATATAGATAGTCACGAAACCAGGAACTGAGTGAAATGTGCCATCGTTGCCAGAACTCTGAAATGCTTCGGGAAAGATAGGGTGTTTTGAAATTATCCATGATGTTTACGCCCAGCAAACGCGCACATCCTATAGCGATAGTTGAATATCCGTAAAAATCAGCATAAATCTGAAAGGAAAATAAAAAAATTACGGATAAAATATCTATCGAATTAAACTGAGATGGATTTTCATAAACCTGGTTGACAACCGGTGCAATGTTGTCGGCTATTGTCATTTTAATGAAAAGGCCAAACAATATAAGTCGTAAACCATTTGAAAAATTTTCATACAGAGGAGTGTTGTTTTTTTTCAATTCGTTACCCAAGGATGAATAGCGTTCTATCGGACCGGCTACCATTTGAGGAAAAAACAAAACATAATTTGCAAAATATCCTAGATGACGTTCTGCTTTTTGATTGCCACGATAAACTTCAATGGTGTAGCTCATACTTTGGAAAGTGTGAAACGATAACCCTATGGGTAAAATGAGCTGAAGCGGAATACGTTCATAGGAAAGGTGTAAGTGGCGAAAAAGAGATTCAAGGTTAGAATCAAAAAAATTGTAGTATTTAAAAAAGCAAAGTAATCCAAGGTTGGAAGCGATACTGAAAACAAGAAAAAATGTTTTAAGTTTTCCGCGTGTTTGCTCAATTGTAAGTGCTGATATGTAGTCAACAAGAATAATAAAAAATAATAGCAAAATATATTTTGGGATCAGTGCCATGTAGAAATAGCAACTGGCAACAAATATTAATATCCAACGAAAGCGAAAAGGAAGCAGGTAAAAAAGTAAGGTAACGACCGGGAGGAAAATAAAAAACTGGAGGGAATTGAAAAGCATTTTTGCTAGTTCTTTTTCCGCACGGTACGTTGTTCGATTCGTTTTTCGTAATTGCTGCCCTGAAAAATCCGATGAACATAAATACCGGGCGTATGAATATGGTCGGGATCAAGTGTTCCCGCCGGAACTAATTCTTCTACTTCAGCAATTGTTATTTTTCCTGCCATTGCCATCATAGGATTGAAATTACGGGCTGTACTTCTGTAAATTAAATTTCCGGCTTCATCACCTTTCCACGCTTTTACCAATGCGAAATCTGCATTAAATGCTTCTTCTAATAAATAATCTTTACCATTGAATTTACGTACTTCTTTTCCGTTTGCGATTTCAGTACCCACACCTGCAGGTGTGTAAATTGCAGGCATGCCGTAACCTGCGGCAAGGCAACGCGTAGCGAGTGTTCCCTGAGGAATCAAATCAACTTCCAGTTCTCCGCTTAACATTTGTCGTTCAAATTCGGCATTTTCTCCAACATATGACGAGATCATTTTTTTTATTTGTCTTGTTTGCAGAAGTAAGCCCAAACCAAAATCATCTACTCCGGCATTATTGGAAATGCAGGTAAGATTTTTTACGCCTTTTCGGATTAGTGCGGTAATACTATTTTCAGGAATCCCGCATAAACCAAATCCACCAACCATAATAGTCATTCCGTCCTGAATTCCTGTGAGCGCCTCGTCAGCGTTTGCTACTACTCGTCTTATCATATAATTGATTGAGTTTGTTGATTATTAGTGTGAAGATAAAAACAATCCATACAAACCAACACAGCAATTAATCCGTAAAATGGAATAGCTGCCTTATCGGTATCTAAAAAGTTATTCAGCAAACCGTGAAGGAAATAAGTTGAAAGTCCAAGAACGGAGCAAATGGCCACAATTCTTAAATTTCTTTCCTGTAAATTGTATACAACGCGATAGCCAGTGAAATAAACTGCGATTACCAGCGCAATCATCCACACAATTCCAAGAATTCCTTGCTCGCTTAATGGGTCCAGGTATTCGCTATGCGCAT
>OMJH01000229.1 GCA_900299295.1 Bacteroidota bacterium | reverse complement strand
GTCAACACGATTTCCCTTACCCCCTGCTCTGCTATTTTTTCCGCATTTCGAACCACATTTTCCAGCGTATCACTTCTGCTGCTTCCTCGAGCAAGTGGAATTGTGCAAAACGTACAGGAATAATCACAACCGTCCTGCACCTTTAAAAAAGTACGTGTACGATCACCAATTGAATAAGCGTCGGTAAATTCAACCGCATCTTCTATTTCGCAATGATGTATGGAGGCTTCCTCTTTTTTCTCCAGCGCGCCTAAATAGTCAATAAGTTTGAATTTTTCCTTTGCGCCAAGCACTACATCAACGCCTTCAATCCGGGCTATTTCATTGGGTTTTAACTGCGCATAACAACCCACAACAGCAACAAATGCGTCCGGAGATTGCTTCAGCAACTGCTTTACAATCTGGCGACACTCTTTATCCGCATTTTCCGTTACCGAACAGGTATTAATAACATAAACATCTGCCGGCTCAGAAAAATTTGTTTTTTGAAATCCTCGTTCAAGTAATAAACGTGCTATGGCTGATGTTTCTGAAAAATTCAACTTACAACCCAGGGTATGGAATGCAGCCTTTTTACCCACGAATGAAATTTCACGAATCTCCATAATAAATATCCGCAAAATTACACAAAATCAATTCTTTAAGCATATTTGATTCATTCCAATTGTGATGCTGTGCTCAATTTTATATAATTTATTCACATTCGAAAAAAAATTTGTGTTAATAACACATCTACAACTCGTCCGAATACGCCTTATGTGATTGTAACTTTGTAGTCTTATAATCAAAATATGGGTATAGCTAAGTATACAGAAGATGATATTAAATCACTCGAATGGAGAGAGCACATCAGGACCCGACCCGGGATGTACATTGGTAAACTGGGAGACGGTTCAGCCTTCGACGATGGAATTTATGTGTTGCTTAAGGAGGTAATGGATAACTCTATTGACGAGTTTATGATGGGTGCAGGCAAAAAAATTGATGTTGCGCTTCAAGACGGTGCAGTTACAATTCGTGATTACGGCCGGGGAATTCCACTTGGAAAGGTGGTAGATGTAGTATCCAAAATGAATACCGGTGGTAAATACGACTCAGAAGCGTTCAAAAAATCTATTGGATTGAATGGTGTTGGTACCAAGGCCGTGAACGCGCTTTCCATCAGTTTTAAAGTTACGGCTTATCGTGACGGCCAATCAAAATCCGCCGAATTCGAAAAAGGACAGTTAACAAAGGAATCTAAGTTGGTCAAATCCAATGAACCGAACGGAACCTTCGTTGAATTCCGACCAGATGATACTATTTTCAAAAAGTATCATTTCGTTCATGAATATGTTGACCGTATGTTATGGAACTACGCTTTTTTGAACACAGGCTTAACGCTTACATTAAATGGCCAAACCTATAGAAGTGATAACGGGCTTCGTGACTTATTAGAAAAAAATATTTCAGGCGAGACGTTATACCCTGTAATGCACCTTAAAGGAGAAGACATCGAAATTGCAATGACGCATTCCAATGAACATTTTTCAGAGGAATATTATTCATATGTAAACGGACAATACACCACACAGGGCGGAACTCATTTAGCAGCCTATCGTGAAGCAGTCGTTAAAACGGTTCGGGAATTTTTCAAAAAAGAATTTGATCCAACTGATATTCGTAAATCCATAATCGCTGCAATTTCGATTAAGGTTCAGGAACCGGTTTTCGAATCCCAAACCAAAACTAAACTCGGTTCAAATGAGGTTGTTCCGGGCGGACAAAGTATTCGTGCATTTGTCGGTGAGTTTATAAAAGAACAACTTGACAATTATCTTCACAAGAATCCCGACGTCGCGCAAATAATTCTTCAAAAAATTCAAACGAACGAGCGTGAACGAAAAGATCTCGCCGGAATTCAAAAACTCGCACGCGAACGAGCAAAAAAGGCTTCGCTTCACAATCGTAAATTAAGAGATTGCCGAGTCCATCTTGACGAAAACAAAAATGCACGCCGCCTTGAAACCACCTTATTTATTTGTGAGGGAGATTCTGCTAGTGGTTCCATTACAAAAACGCGTGATGTAAATACGCAAGCCGTTTTCAGTTTGAAAGGGAAACCACTGAATTGTTTTGGTCTGGGAAAAAAAGTAGTTTATGAAAATGAAGAATTCAACTTGCTGCAAGCCGCATTAAACATAGAAGAAGGACTTGATGATCTGAGATACAACAATGTGGTAATCGCCACCGATGCAGATGTAGATGGTATGCATATTCGACTGCTACTGCTTACATTTTTCCTTCAATTTTTTCCAGATCTTGTAAAAAACGGACATGTTTATATTTTACAGACACCCTTGTTTCGAGTACGAAATAAAAAAGAAACTGCTTATTGTTACAGCGAAGAAGAACGAAGAGCAGCAATCGCCAAACTAGGACCAAAACCAGAAATTACGCGATTTAAAGGTTTAGGTGAAATTTCACCGGATGAATTCAAGCACTTTATTGGTAAGGATATTCGACTTGAACCCGTCTTAATCGACCAGCGTGCCTCCATACAGGAATTGTTAGGTTATTACATGGGGAAAAATACGCCGGAGCGACAGGAATTTATAATTGATAACCTTCGGGTAGAAAAAGATCTCGAAGAACAACTTGCGAAATAATAATTTTCATCATTAACTGATATGAGCGATCAAAATCTATTAGAAGAAGGAAATAATCTGGGACAAGACAACGGTGAAATGATTCATGTTTCAGGAATGTTTAAGAATTGGTTTATTGACTATGCCTCCTACGTAATACTTGAACGTGCGGTACCAGCTGTAAACGACGGTTTAAAACCAGTTCAGCGACGCATTTTGCACAGCATGTGGGAAATGGAGGATGGACGATACAATAAAGTGGCCAATGTGATTGGCAACACCATGAAGTATCATCCGCATGGAGACGCCAGTATAGCCGATGCAATGGTACAAATTGGTCAAAAAGATTTATTGATTGATTGTCAGGGAAACTGGGGAAATATTTTAACCGGTGATTCAGCAGCAGCACCTCGTTACATTGAAGCTCGCCTTTCAAAATTGGGACTCGAAGTTTTATTCAATCCAAAAACAACAGAATGGTCATTAAGTTATGACGGACGAAACAAAGAACCGGTTAATCTTCCGGTTAAATTTCCGTTATTACTTGCCTCCGGCGTTGAAGGTATCGCTGTTGGACTTGCCTGTAAAATACTTCCGCACAACTTCAATGAATTGATTGATGCTTCCATTCAATCCCTGAAGGGTAAAAAGGTTCATTTGTACCCTGATTTTCCTACCGGAGGAATCGCAGATTGCGAAGAATATAAAGATGGATTACGAGGAGGCAAAATCAAAATTCGTTCACGCATCAAAGAACTGAATTCAAAAACACTTGTTATTACTGAAATTCCATTCGGAACAACAACAGGCTCACTGATTGATTCTATATTAGCTGCGAATGATAAAGGTAAAATCAAAATAAAAAAGGTTGAAGATAATACCGCGGAAAACGTAGAAATTCTTATACACCTCCAACCTGGAATTTCGCCTGACAAAACAATTGATGCATTGTATGCCTTCACAAATTGTGAAATGAGCATTTCACCAAATTCCTGCATCATTGAAAATGAAAAACCACGATTTATCGGTGTAAGTGAAATTCTTAAAGTATCTACACAGCAAACACTTGCACTTTTAAAGCGAGAACTGGAAATTGAAAAATTTGAACTGGAAGAAAAATGGCATTTCGCTTCGCTTGAAAAAATATTTATTCGCGAGGAGATGT
>OMJH01000228.1 GCA_900299295.1 Bacteroidota bacterium | reverse complement strand
TTTGGAGCAGAGAAAAGGGTAAATCCATTTGTAGTCGCACCATTACAAGCTGTGTTATTACTTATTGTTGAGAAAGTAACGTTGCTGATGATGTCAGGGAAAGTACAGCTTGTGGAAGGCTGACAATAGGTTTCTGAAGCGACGGTTGCTGAAGCTAAAAGCACTGAATTGTTTCCGGAACATAAAACGTTTGGAGTTGCAGAAGCCGCAGAAATGGACACGCTTTCAGCCTTCGTTACCGAAATCGTTGTTGTGTTCGTACAGCCAATGGCGTCAGTTGCAGTGATGGTGTAGATTGTAGTTGCAGAAGGCGTGGCAACAACAGATGTACCCGTTTGCGTAGATAATCCGGCAGCAGGTGACCAGGCGTAAGTTGTTCCTGTTCCTGTAACAGAAAGGTTCACAGGAGCACCATTAGGAGCACAGTATACAGGAGTACTTGCAGTTGCAGTAACCGAAGGCGGAGCCTGAATACTAACTAAAATTGGTGAAGAATATCCTGCAGCACCGCCGCACGAAGTAATTTCACAGCGATACTGGGTTGTCACTGATTCGGAGGTAGTTACAGATGGAGTTGCTGCGCTTGGAACGTTGTTCCAGGTTAATCCACCATCTGTTGAAGCTTGCCACTGAAAAGTAAGACCTGTAGGTAATCCGGTGTAACTCGTGCTAAGGTCGAAGGATTCATTAATACAAACTAGTGTTTTAGTTGAATTGGAAGTGAGTCCGGCAGGAGGATTGGTTGAAAGCACATTCATCTGAATCTGAGCCGAACCTGGAGCATTGGTACAACCCGTTGTTTGATTGGTGTAAGAGATAGAATAATTAGTTGAAACCGATGGTGTGACAGTTTGAGTAAAAATGTTTTGTCCGTTTGCAATTGTAGTCGATCCATTTATGTTGGTCGCAGTCCAGATTGTATTATAATTGGAAGGAGGAGAGAATCTCCAACCTTCGGGTGTGGTTGTAGTCCATAAACCAGTTCTTCCGGGAGCAACCGCACCAATCGTTGTTGTTGCGTCTTGTAAACCTACAATTGCTGAGTTGGCGAATGTTTTGTTATCAATGAAAATTTCTACGATTCCGAGCGTTTCATAAAGAACACAGGTTACTGTTGCCTCAGGATTACTCAAATATCCATGAACGCGATCATATTTGATGACAAATTTTCTATTTGGGGCGTATCCTTCTGTCCAGTATTTAATGGAACCGTTAATGGAATTCCCCATGTGTAAATCTCCAGCCAAAAGTGAAATGATATTGCCCGGATTGGTTGCATTTGGGAAATATGGGGGACCATTGAAAGTATATTGACCTAATTGACCTGCAGTTACCCCATAACCGGGAACAGTGCCGAACATTAACAATCCATTTGTTCCGGCAGCAATTGTTGTAAATGAGGAACCAAAGAAATTAAATGAGAACCCGATTGGGATGTTTGCCCACCCACCATCGTCCATGTTTCCACCTGATAAAGGAGTTACCGCGATACCTGCATTCATGATTACCCCTGCGTTCGCAGGAGCAGTGAAAGTAACCGGAGGAATAGAGATAACACTGAAATTACCGGAACTTAATCCCGTATTGATCAGTGTTGATCCACCAGGACAAATCTGATCAGGTGTTGCGGTTAGGTTTGCACTTGGAAGTGGATAAACTCCAATGGATGTATACACACTGTATGTGGGACAACCTGCAACAGTAACAGCCAGCTGAAAGTCTGAGGTGGTTACCAAAGATGCTACTGTTGGATTTGATGAAGTAGAAGAAAGCGTTGCTCCACTCGTTAAGGGTGTCCATGTAAAACTTGCCCCTGTTGAAAGGTTATTTGCAGTAAGCGTGTCGTTTCCTCCGATACCACAGAAAGAAGGAGTTGAATTTGAAACCGTAGGCATCGTAACGGTAACAGGAATGGCTACGCGATTACCTTCACAGCTTCCGTTGTTTTCAGATACATAATAAGTTGTAGTCGAACAAGGAGTTGGAGAATAAGTGGTTCCGGTCGCCAGAGATGTACCTCCGTTGGGTTGGTTATACCAGTTTAAAGTTCCGCCAGCACCCGTAACGCCTAAACTTGCCTGATTACCAAATAGTACCGTTTGAGAAGTTGGAGAGGCAACTGGTGCAACAGGGGAAGGATTCACAGTAACAGTTTGTGATCCTGAACCGACACCTCCTCCGATTCCTGTTACAGTAACAACACCTGTGGCAGTTGCTCCGGCAAAACCGGTTATGGAGGTTGAACTCACCACGCTGAATGAACTTACAGGGACACCTCCGATGGCTACAGCAGTAGCACCATCAAAGTTAGTTCCTGTCAAGGTAAAAGCTCCGGAATTCGCACATAATAAAAGATTATCAATATTGGTAACTGTCGGAACTCTTGCTGACCAAGCGTAATGTGAACCGCTGGTAAGAGTAATTGGTCCAGGTGCTGCAGTTGCCGTTGTAAGTTGACCATTGGCAGGCAATGCAATTGCAGTTGCGCCATAGGAAGCACTTCGAACATTCCACGCACCAGCCAAAGAGGCACCTTCAGAAACAAAGGCAAGGTTTTGGGTAAGTGCTGCGGGAAGGTTGTCAACGGAAGCGGCAAGCGGCATTTTAAAGGTTGGGTTAGTTCCGGCAGTTCCGGCGGTCCCTCCTGTAGTTCCTGTCTCAACTTTGTAAGCACGGCTTCCAACTGCAGCTCCCGTTCCACCGGTTACCGTATTTGATGGAGCGGAAGTTTCAGTCACCTTTACTGTTAGAATATCTGCTCCATTCGCAGCTCCGGTTCCGGTTCCCGTTGCAATCGTTACACCACCGGTTGTTGCATTACCCAAGAAAGGATAATTGAAGGTGCTTCCGGTTGTTCCGCCACCACGTCCGGTTAAGGTCATGGAGCCGTTTTTAATAAATGTATTTGATGCTCCGGCTGTTGAAGTAGCGCCCGCATAACCGTTCCAGGTGAATAATAAATTTTTGCCGTTTAAGTCAATCACGTTACCGGGAACTGAGGCACTTGCAACCAATGCTAAGGGGGCTGTTCCAAAAAGTGTCAGGTTATTGTTCAAATTCAATCCATTTCCATTCCCGTTTAATTGTAATGCATTAAGCTTGCGGTTTGCAGGAATGACAGCATCATCATTTTGCACAACCGAAGTAGTTGCCGGAGTAAAATAATTTAAGATGAGGTTGTAAAGTGCAACCCTAGAGGTTATACCGGCTGCACCGGTTGTCGGAGTTCCACCGCTCAAACCAACGGTGGGAGCAGCAACGTAACCATAGCCTGGGTTGGTCATGGTAAAGCTTGTGACCTGGCCGTTACTTCCAACATTTGCGATGGCGGATGGCCAGCATCCTGTCGGCCATGCCAAGGTTGCGTTACCTGCTGAAAAAGTTAAGGTAGGAGGAACCGAATAACAAGCTGTAGTGGCTGCATTCAAATATACAGAGACAACCTTTCCTTGGTTCATGGTGATGGTAAAGTTACCTGTAGCGAGTGCAGTTCCTGAAATCAGGGTTCCGCCGCTAACAGTGATTATTGGCGCAACAGCATAGCCTGAGCCCGGGTTTGTAACCAGATTCAAGGCGGTTGGTCCCGCAAAACCTACAGAGGGCGGTGTGGAATAATTTAAACCTCCATTCGTTAAATAAACAGAGCCTACACCGGAAGATGCCTGAGGATCTGTACTTAAATTGCTTGCGCCCTGATCACTGTTAATAGTTAAACCTCCGGTAATGGTGGCAACTCCGGATTTTTGAAATTGACTCGCGGTCCAGGGTGAAGGAGAATACAAAACAACTGCGGAACCTGTAGGAAGTGTTCCGGCACCGCCAACGCCTTGGCTAAATACAAGTGTTGGTGCCGTTCCATTACTCCAGCCACTGCCTGCGTTTGTTATATTTAAACTCCTTACGGTTTGAGACGTTGCGTCATAATTAACACTAACTTTTGCTGCAGGACCCAGGTAAACGAAGCCGTTGGCCACACCCGATGTATGGGTTGGCATTATGGTCGTTGCAGTTGTTGCTATCGCCTGGTACCAGTTGTCTCCATAAAAGTAAGGCGTGGTTGTACTTAATGTGCCATTGTAAGGTACATTGGTTCCTAAAGTCCCTAAAGTACCAATATAGAGAAGTGTCGGACCACTGGTAGTAAATGTTGAATTTAAGGTGGTAGATGTTGGTGGGGTTGCATTAAATGTACCGACGGCCGTACATAAATAAACGTTGTTACCATTGTAGTAGCGCGTCCCAACTGTGGCAGCCAAACCACTGGAATAAGGAGTCACTGCAACACCGCAAACAACCGGTGCAACAGTAAGTGCGGTTCCCATTGCCGTTACATGCACACTGGAAACCTGCGTGTTAATGGGTTGACCATAAAAAAGAGAAGTATTATCAATGACTAGTTTACCATTCGTATTTAACGAACCGGCCGTGTGACCCATCGAGTAAGTAATTAAATTTTGAGTTGTGCTAATAGTTGAGTTTCCAGTGGTAGTAAAAAATAAACCACGAATAATTCCCCTTAAGCCATTCCCCTCAAAATATCCGGTACCTCCAAGTGTTTGGGCTAAACTAGAACCTTGAATACTTCCGTTAAAGGTTAAAAGACATCCTGTGGCGGTTGTAGTATTGTGGACTGCTAAATTTGCATAGCCGTTATTGATAAAATCTCCACCCACATTTAGTGCAACACCTGCACCTGCCGTGGTGTATGGTAAGAACCGACCGGTTGAACCAATTGTGATGTTACCGAAAGCAGTTAGCGTATTGGTTGCAGTCGCGTTCCACTGTAAAATACCGTTGATATCAATATTACCAACAGATATTACCTGGTCAACGGTTACTATGGAACCTGCAGGAATAATTACATTGTTTCCTGTTGGAGGTACAACCCCACCTACCCAAGTTGCCGGCGAGGACCAAAGACCACCTTGAGCTGTAGCAGTATAATTTGCTGGTACTGATGATACAAGGCTGATGTTATCAATTGCGACAGGAGGAGTAGTTCCCAATGAAGCATCATTCTGCCACGTAAAAATTAATCGAAAGGTTGAACCAAAACCATTAATAAAGTTAACACTTGCGTTCGTGTAGGCGGCTTGAGGGAAAACGGTTTGAGTATAGAGTAAAGTGGCTCCGGTAAACACTGTACTAGATGAGGCAGGAGTACCTGTTGCAGGCACAACTGTGATTGGCGCCGCATAAATAAGCAATCTGTCCCAACCTGATTCTCCATTGCCTTTCCATTGAAAATTTAGTGACAATACATTTTCACCGGCAGGTACGGTGATATCCCTGTAAAAATGCGATGTACTGGTAGTTGCATTACTATAGTTCCAAGTTGCACCACTTGTGTTGGAGACATAGGCTACGTTTGTTCCTGCAAAGGTAACAGGTGCGTTACCTAAGAACCAATCATTGTTGGTTCCGGTTCCATAGTTGACAACAGTCCAGCCGTTGGAAGAAAAAGTACTTCCGTTTTCAAAACCGCCATCACCAGTTGGATTTATCAACGTAGTTTGTGCCTTTGATGTGAAAACCGATAGGCATAAAAAAAGCAACAAACTTGTAAACTTGATTAAGTTTGATTTGAATGCGTAATTTCTTATATGACCTTCTTTTTTAAAGAAGAAGGTTAAAAGTTTACGCTCAGCATTGGTAGATCTGTTTCTCATTTTTCTGGTTGTTAGTTGGTATGTATTATAAAGTGAAAACTCATGAATTAGTGAATGTATTTTTTAAATAGGAAAATCTTTTATCAGAGGTAAAATAATTGTTTTTAGTTCGTCCGAACCTTAAAGTAAAAGATATATTTAAAAATAAATTCTTCAATCGAAATTTAGAGAGTCCCAAAACTATAATTTTTGAACGGAATTAACAATCGAATTTTGAAAAAAAAAAAAACACGAACGGGTAACAAAAATGATAATTGGACATTTTTTTAAACCATAATTTGGTTGATGATAAGTGTAAATACTGAATTTAATATCATCAGCACACAAACCAGCTCAACACCCGGCTCCGAAGTTTAGCTTTGTACGTTTGCAGTTGCCAATCGGTATAATTCTGAGAACCGTTGATGAATTTAGAAAATTGCTTGATGCGATATTTGATCTCCTCCACCAGCAGATTGTACAGTTCAAATGCTTCCTCATAGGAAGCAGCGTTATCTTTTATCCTTCCAAAATGATCCTCCAGCGATTCATCTAAAACCGTTTGTGGTTTCAGTCCTTTCTTAATCGCAGCGAGGTATTTGTCGCGGACGATGAATTCAGTGGAGGCACTGTTCAGAAAGCGCGCTTTGATTTCTTCCGGCATTTCATAGTCGTTTTCCATTTCATAATCCCACTCGTCTTTGTAACGTTGTTCTAAGTATAAATGCGGTTGAGCAAAAACATGTTTCCAGTCGATGGGCACTTGCCACAATCCAAATCGTCGCGCATTGTTTCCGAGGTCAACTATTTTGAATCGTTTTTTATTCGGTAGCACACGCGAGCCTCGTCCTATCATTTGATGATATAAGGTAAGCGATTTTGTGGCGCGGTTCAAAATGATGGTTTCAACAGCGGGTTCATCAAAACCTGTTGTTAGTATACTTACCGAGGTTAGAATACTGTTTGGCGTATTTCTGAACCATTCAAGTGTTTCGAACCGTTCCTTGTCTGAAAATGTGCTATCGAGATGTTTGACGGGATATCCTTTTTTTTCGAAGGCCTCGCATACAATTCTGCTCGAAATAATTCCGGAATTAAAAATCAATGTTTTTGTTCCAATTGCCACTTCCTCATACGCATCCACCAGTTTGGTTTGCATGTGGGGGTTGGAATATAATAACTCGGAGGAAGCCACGGTGAATTCACCATTCGAGCCAATTTTCAGCGAACTTAGGTTCACGTCGTACGAGTATGTGGTGGCCTCACACAAAAAGTTGTTTTCAATCAAAGTGCTGATGCCTTGCCCGACAATTAAATCGCTGTACGTATCGCGCAGGGGCAACTTTTTATTTGAGGAAAGTGGCGTCGCAGTAACACCCAAAATGTTTATGTCTTGAAAACGGTGAAATATTTTACGGAAAGAATTGTTATGCGCTTCATCAACGATTACCAATCCAATATCCTCGAGAAATTTATCATTTTCCTGAAGCCTGTTATTAAGTGTTTCCACCAAGGCGGTGTAGCAATTGTAGAGGTGTTGTTCAGGAAGTTCCTTTACTGAACTGTTAATGATTTTATTGGTGATTCCAATCTCAGATAATACAACCGATGTCTGATGACTTAGTTCAATACGATGCGTAAGAATTAATACCTTTTTTTGAAAACGTTCAATATAACGTCGTGCGATTTCTGAAAAGATAATGGTTTTACCTCCGCCTGTGGGAAGTTGAAACAATAAATTAGCATTTGGAGGAAGTTCAATAAGGCGCGAGAAGATATTGTTTACAGCCTCTTCCTGATAAGGATACAGTTTCCGTGGTTGGACTTCAACTTTTTCTTCTTCCATCTTTTTTAAGCGACCTGCAAAGATACGTCTAAATTAAAAGCAGCGTAAAAAAAAGATATTGAATATTATCGGCAATGAATCGTTTGCGTCTAGAATAATTTTTTAAGCACCCAAAACCAAAAAACAATAAGAATTATCAGACCAATAACACCACCTGCAATTCCTACAATTTTTATCAGTGAAATTGAAAAACGATTGAGTTCGCTCTCAAGTTTGTCGTTTTCAAGCTCCCTGTTATTTTTTCTCAAATTTCTATTTTCCTCTAATTTCTGCTGATCCATCGGCTTTTTGCGTTAATCACCTTGAGTTTTTGTAGACATGAAAAACGGGTCGCCACTGACAACCCGTTTTCAAAAAAAAACTGATTAAATTTTATTTTTCTTCTACCGCGTCATCAATCTCAGAAGAATTTTCCTCCCCGGTTACTTTCGGTAGAACGACAGGTGGCTTTGCAGGGGCGTTGGGGTCAACATAATCCCAGCGTAAAACACGGAACACCGTACGACGATTCTTTTGGTGCAGCCCTTCACGCTCTTCTGCCGGAGCCTTGGCAATTTGGGCATCGGTAATTAAAAGTTTACGCTCTCCCCAACCTTTCGGCTGAATTCGTTGCGCCGGAACCTTCTTTTCATTTACCAGATAATCTACGCAACTACGTGCACGGCGTGCTGAAAGTGTATCGTTATGTTGCGGTGTGTCACGGCTATCGGTATGCGCAGACAACTCAATAACAATTGTTGGATTTGCGACAAGCACTTTGTAGAGGTAATCCAAAGAATCTTTTGACTCCGGACGTAAATCCCATTTTGCAAGGTCATAAAGGACTTCAGGTAAGTGAATCTCAGCAGTGGCTGCAACCAACTGGAAGTCTTTTCGATAATGTTTGGAAGCGAGTTCTCCAACAGTGGTGAATTTGCCTTTATCATCGTTAGCGAGGTATTTCATTCCTGCTGCATTTTTTGTGTTTTCATCCGTTTCACAACCGACAGAATAATTGGTTTCAGGAGCAAGTTTTGTTGTATAATGACCTTTGTCATCTGTTTTTACGGGGAAATTAGTTCCGTCGCTTCCGGTTATCAAAATTGAAGCATTGGCAATTGCGCGGCCATCGGCTTTATCAGTTACAAATCCTTCTAAATCGAATAAAAGCGGGGGTACCGAAAAAGTCCAGATATCATCTCCGCCTTTACCACCGTCACGGTTTGATGAAAAATAACCTTCATCTTTTTTACCCTTAAAAATGATTCCGAAATCATCTTTAGATGAATTCATTGGAAACTTAAGATTTTCAGGAGCTTTTGAGAATTTACCATCAGTTTCCATTTCCGCTTTAAACAAATCCAGACCGCCCATTCCGGGATGGCCGTTGGAGGAGAAATAAAGGGTTTTTCCGTCATCATTCATAAAAGGATATGCCTCAGTATGAGCGGTATTTATTGCGGGGCCAAGATTAATTGGCGCGCTCCATGATTTAGTTTTTTTGTCGTAGGTGCATTTGTATAAATCATGGCCACCAAAACCACCCGGCATATTTGATGCGAAATACAAGGTGTTTCCATCGGCAGATAAGCAGGGATGACGGAAAGAAAGTGAATCTCCGGCCGGTAAATTGTTCGGGTCGAATTCAACTTTTTCAGGATTTCCCCAGGTAGGTCCGTTTTTACGAGAAATGTAAATATGACAACCGATAGCTTTACTTTTTTCTTCAATACAACGTGTAAAGAAAAGCAAATCACCTTTTTTAGAAATATAACTTGAGCCGTCATTATATTTAGAATCTAAAGGTTCACCCATTGATTTTGGTTGAGACCATTTTCCGGTTTTATCCATTTGGGATTCGAAAAGATCGCTGTGGCTATGGCCGGTTACGATATCATTTCCTCCCACGCTACCGTCTCTCCATGATGTAAAAATTAGACGCTTATAATTTTTTTGATCTGCAAAAGAGGGTGAATAATCATTTTCCTTGGAATTTAAAAAAGCCAGGTTTTCAACTACATGGCGCGTAGGCGCGTCTTTCCACTTTTGGGCTAATTCGCAGGATTTGATACCAAGTTCGGCGTCCTTACTTGAAGGTACCTCCTGCTGATAGGCTTGATAAGCCACAATGGCCTCATCATAACGCATGAACTCTTTTCTGATTTCGGCGACATATAAATTAGCGATTGGGTCATCGTATTTGGCTTTTATGGCCTTGGTATAGTAGCTTTCAGCTTCTTTAAGTTGATTAATATGCCTGTGGCATTCTCCCATCTGAAAAAGAAACCGTGCTTTTTTTTCGGCTTTTTTCTCTTTCTCATAGGCCTTTTTATAGTAACCAGCAGCAAGGTAAAATTCACGATTGTCAAAATGTTTATCGGCTTCTTTACCCAAATTTTTCTGCGAAAAAATGGAAGTTGACAAGAAAATTGTCAAAACAAAGGCAATTAATTTAAAATTATTACTCATAAATAATGAATTTTCGATTTGTAAAGTTAATAAAATTTTTAATCTTAAAATTTTGTTTTTTAAAAAAACGGTTAAAATTTATTTTTTCTGAAGAGAATTTATCTTTTGGAACGAAATCCAAAGAAACGGATAAAGGCTGTACCAAAAATCAGGAGAATAATTTCAGCCGAAGGAATGATTATATTTGTTTAAAATTTAACCTATGAAATTGCTTTCCGGAAAAGTAGCCCTAATTACGGGTGCCTCAAGAGGTATTGGTCGTGGAATTGCGCTGAAATTTGCAGCTGAAGGCGCTGATATTGCATTTACATATCTCAGTTCTGCTGAAAAAGCAATTGAACTTGAAAACGAATTAAAACAGTTTGGCATAAGGGCCAAAGGATATCGAAGCGATGCTGCCGATTTCAAGGCTGCTGATGAATTGGTGAGTTCGGTTGTTAATGAGTTTGGAACGGTAGATGTTTTGGTTAACAACGCAGGAATCACTCGAGACGGGTTACTGATGCGAATGAGCGAGCAGCAATGGGATGAGGTTATTCAAGCGAATTTGAAGTCGGTTTTCAATCTTACCAAAGCAATCCAGCGGCCCATGTTAAAAGCAAAAAAAGGTTCAATTATTAATGTCAGTTCGGTTGTGGGTGTTAAAGGGAATGCCGGTCAAAGTAATTATGCCGCATCAAAGGCAGGAATCATCGGCTTTTCCAAATCTGTTGCTCTGGAGTTGGGTTCACGCAATATTCGTTGTAATGCAATTGCTCCCGGATTTATTGAAACGGAAATGACAGCTGTGTTAAACCCTGAAACCGTTAAACAATGGTGCGATTCAATTCCACTTAAACGTGCCGGTTCTGCTGAAGACGTGGCCAACTTTACCGTTTTTCTGGGATCGGATAGGTCGGCATACATTACCGGGCAATGCATTAATATTTGTGGAGGAATGTTAACCTGATAATTTACGTATTAAACATTTAACATTTTGTTTTATTTTCTGACAGAACTGAATCTTGACGTTCCGTTTTACCTAATAATTGCAGTTTTTTTTGCTGCGGTAACCTTGGCTTTTTTTCTTTATTTCAGGGAAAAGAAATTGAAAGAAATTGCTCCAGCAATTGCTAAGTTACTTTTTACCCTTCGGTTGTTATTTACTTTTATTCTTGCATTTCTTTTACTTGAGCCACTACTTAAACATTCTACGATCGAGAAGGAAAAACCGGTGGTGGTGGTTGCAATTGATAATTCCAAAAGTATGGCACTCTCAAAAGATTCAGTTTTTTTGAGAGAAAATTTTGAAGCTGAACGGATCAAATTTCAATCTGCTCTTTCAGAAAAATTCGATGTAAATTTTTATCGTTTTGATAGTAAGGTTCAGAAAACTGAATCTTTTTTATTTGACGGTAAAGAGTCCGATATTTCTTTGATTTTCGATGAGATTGAAACAAATTTCACAAACCGAAATCTCGGTGCTGTTGTTTTGGCTTCTGATGGCATATTCAATAAAGGGAATAATCCGCTTTATAAAACCAAAAAATTACAATACCCTGTTTATGCCGTGGCATTCGGTGATACTACGGTTCAGAGTGATCTGCTCATCCATAACATTCGTCATAATCCAATTGCTTATTTAGGAAATCAATTTCCGGTTGAAGTAGTTGTAGAATCAAAGAAACTGGATGGAAAAGAATGCGTACTTCGGATTAAAAACGGCGACAAAACATTGACTGAGCGACGCGAAAAAATCAACGGACAATACACATTACAACAATTCAGTTTTGTGTTTGAGGCGCAAAGTCCCGGAGTTCAACGCTTTGATGTTTCCCTTGAAATTATTGCAGGAGAAAAAAACACCTTGAATAATCAGGCTTCTTTTGTAATTGAAGTAATTGATGCACGCGACAAAATACTTTTAGTATATCAATCACCTCATCCGGATGTTGCTGCCATACGACAAGCGCTTGAAATAAATCGCGGATATGAAATTGAAGTAGTTGCGGCAGATGAATTCAAGGCTAACTTTAAATCCTACAATGTCGTTATTCTACATGACCTTGATTTTAAAAAATATCCAGGAATTAAAAATGACTTGGAGTCTGCATCGATTCCTTTTTTAAGGATTTGTGCATCAAATTTTTCCGGACTCCCTGTAATGAATATCAGCTCATCCATTGTACGCTACAACGATTGTGAGCCCGTTTTAAATAACTCCTTTTCACTTTTTTCTGTTTCCAACGAATTGCGAACTTTTATGAGGCAATTTCCCGCTGTTCGTTGCCCTTTGGGAACCTTTGTTGCCGGAAACGATGTGAATTCACTTCTAACGCAAAGGGTGGGTGTAATTGAAACTGAAAATCCTTTGCTTTATTTTGCAACTAACTCGGGACGTAAATCTGCAGTGTTTTTAGGGGATGGATTATGGAGATGGCGTATGCAGGATTTCGCATCTCATGAAAACTTTTATTTATTCAATGAACTTTTTGTAAAGAGTGTTCAATACCTGAATCTTAAAGAGGATAAAAGTTTTTTTCGAATTATCGGACAAAAAATTTTTAATGAAAATGAGCCACTACAAATGAATGCGGAAGTGTTTAATAAAAGTTATGAATTAATTAATGATGAGGATGTTTTTATGACGATAAAAAATTCTCATGGAAAAACTTTTGAATACGTTTTTTCCAAAAATGACAAATCGTATAAGCTCGATGGGATCTATTTTCCACCCGGTGATTACACATACGAGGCGCGCGTTAAGGCAGATGGATCCGTTATGAAAAAAATCGGTGTTTTTACCGTGAAGGAAGTTCTGTCTGAACAGGCATCGCTGGTAGCTGATCATCAGATGTTGAATCAGGTAGCTTCACAAACCGGTGGAAAGCTTTTTTATCCGAAACAACTCGATGAGCTTGCAAAAGAACTGAACGCAAAAGAAGACATTGCAATCATTTCTTACGAACGAAAAAAATTTACCGATTTAATTGAATTGAAGTGGTTGTTTTTTGTAATACTGGCCTTTGTTAGCGCAGAGTGGTTCATACGTAAATGGAACGGCCTTTACTGATTTTGTTTCAATACATCCATTGCGGCATTCCAAACAGGATCATTGGGAGTTTTTGCAGTAATTACTACCGGATTTAATTTCACAGGATGAATAAATTCGATTTTTCGTGCGTGCAGGTGAATGCTTCCGTGTTTGTTACTGCGTTCTGCGCCATATTTTAAATCACCTTTAATTGGGCACCCGATTGTGGCGAGCTGGCAACGGATCTGGTGGTGCCTTCCTGTTATTAAATTAATTTCTAAAACGTGATAATTTTCAGTAGAAACAAACAATCGGTATTCCAATTCTGCACGTTGACGGTTTTCTTTTTCGTCGCTGAACGCAAATGATTTATTCATTCTTTCGTTGCGCTCCAGATAATGCACAAGTTTTCCTTCGCTTTGTTGTGGTTTATTTTTTACAACCGCCCAATAAGTTTTTTTCATCTCTCGTGATCGGATGATTTCATTCAGCCTTGCTAAACTTTTACTTGTTTTTGCGAATAATATTGCTCCACTCACCGGACGATCAATTCGGTGAGCAACACCCAAAAATGCATCTCCGGGTTTCTTATATTTTTCGCGCAGATAGGATTTTATTTTTTCGCTGAGTGGTAGATCGCCGGTTTTGTCGCTTTGTACAATTTCGCCCGGAAGTTTATTCACGGCAATTAAATGATTATCTTCAAAAAGAACCTGAAGTTGCATTATACTTAGTATTGTTCGTTGGAGTTAGGAAAATTTTTCGCTTTTACATCCTTTATATAATGCTGTGTGGCATTTTTCATCTGATCATACAGGTTCAAATATCGCCGTAAAAAGCGGGGCGAAAATTCTGTATTCATTCCCATCATGTCGTGTGTTACTAACACCTGGCCATCAACACCTCCGCCGGCGCCGATTCCAATAACAGGAATGCTGAGTTGGGTAGCTACGTCTGTCGCAAGTTGTGCGGGAATTTTTTCAAGAATTAATGCGAAAACACCTGACTTCTCAAGTAAATGAGCATCCTCCAGTAGCCGGTTTGCTTCTTCTTCCTCTTTTGCACGAACGGTATATGTGCCAAATTTGTAAATACTCTGTGGAGTTAAACCAAGGTGTCCCATCACCGGAATACCGGCCGTTAAAATACGTTCAATGGAATCTTTTACTTCGCGACCTCCCTCCAGTTTCACAGCATGTGCGCCGGATTCTTTCATAATACGTATGGCCGAGTTCAATGCCTCTTTTGAATTCCCCTGGTAAGTGCCAAACGGAAGGTCAACGATTACCAGCGCCCTGTCTACTGCCCTAATGACTGAGCTGGCATGATAAATCATTTGATCAAGGGTAATAGGCAATGTGGTTTCATGTCCGGCCATTACATTACTTGCCGAATCTCCGACAAGCAGTACATCCACACCGGCGTGGTCAAGGATTTTTGCCATGGTATAATCGTAGGCCGTCAACATGGTAATTTTTTCATGACCTCGCTTCATTTCCTGAAGTGAATTGGTTGTGATTTTTTTAAATTCTTTTTTTGCAGCTGACATTCTTTATAAGATTATATTTTGCTTTGATGCAATGGCTTGGGCAAGGACGCCAAAAATACAACAATTCAATAAATCGTACCTTTTTTTAGGATTCAATCCGTATCTTTGTTAAGATTAATTGAATGAAAAAATTTATTTATTTCCCCTTTTTGGCATTTGTTACCCTAGTGGTCAATTCGTGCAAAACTGATTTCGATACAATCGCTCCTTATAAGGAAATGGTATGTGTTTACGGTCTGATCGAGCACCAGCAAAACATCAATTACATACGGATCAATCGGGTTTTTCTAACGGATGGGGATGCATACGCTGTTGCACAAAATGATGATTCTGTTAATTTTAAGCAAGGTGAATTAAGTGTTACGCTTGAAAAATACCGTGATGGTGTCCTTAAAAATACTTTTCCATTGTCTGACACAGTACTTACTACGCTTCCCGCCGGAGATTTTAACGTTAACCAGCGTTTATGGGTTTGCTACAATCAATTGGCAAGTTTTGGAACAAACGGAACCGATGAAGGCGCTGTTATTTCGTATAAATTGAAAATTCATAATAACACTACGGGTAAAGATTTTTATGGCGCTACAAATATGGTTCAGGATCCAACGGTTGATATTGCTTCAGGTGGGCCGCTTGCAGGAAACACAATCAGCCTTACCAACGTAAGTTTTCCTGTAAAATTATCCATGTACAACCCTCAGTTTGGTAAACTTGATAATATGACCTTACGATTTTTTTATCAGGAGTTTCCGAATGTAAATGATACCATTACCTACGTAGATAAATTTGTTGATTGGAACTTAGGAAATCAGGTTGTTGAAAATGTTAATTCAACTATTACAACTGTTAAGTATCAGTTCATGGGCGAAGATTTTTATCGTTTTTTAGCTGCCAAGCTTCAGAATGATCCCTCAATTTGGGCAAGGCGCGCCCGCTATATTCAAGTGATATTTACCTCCTGCGGTGAAGAGTTTCAGTTGTTCAGTGAGGTCAGCGCACCTTCAAACACCATTGTTCAGGATAAGCCCAATTATTCTAACATTTCAGATGGTGTCGGAGTTTTTTCTTCAAGAAGTAAATATTTCAAAACATTGCTGTTTACCAACGCCAGTATTGATAAGTTGGCGGGTACAACAGCGTATCCGAATTCACCTTCTTGCGGTTTGCAGTTTCTGGATTCACAGCCGAACGGACAGAAGGGTCCTGGGTGCCAATGAGTTGACTTTTTGTCATCTTTTTTTGCCAGTTTTCAATATCAAGAAAAAATTTCGGTTAGTTGAGCAGTCTTTTGATTTTCCGACTGACATTTTGCCCATTTAAACCTCATTTTTTCCTATGGCATGCCAATTGACTATGGGCAGCGAACAAATTAAAAACTATGGGAAAAATTATAGGAATTGACTTAGGAACCACCAACAGCTGTGTTGCTGTAATGGAAGGAAGTGAGCCGGTTGTAATTGCTAATAACGAAGGAAAAAGAACAACACCATCCGTCGTTGCGTTCGTAGAAGGCGGAGAGCGTAAAGTAGGAGATCCTGCAAAGCGCCAAGCGATCACCAATCCAAGAAAAACTATTTATTCCATTAAGCGCTTTATGGGTCAGACTTATGACGAGGTGCAAACTGAAATTAAGCGTGTGCCATATGAAGTTGTAAAAGGTGACAACAATACTCCGCGTGTTTCTATTGACGACCGCAATTACACTCCACAGGAAATTTCTGCAATGGTACTTCAGAAAATGAAGAAGACAGCTGAAGATTTCCTTGGGCATGAAGTATCTGAAGCTGTCATAACCGTGCCGGCATATTTTAACGATGCGCAACGTCAGGCGACCAAAGAAGCCGGAGAAATTGCAGGATTGAAAGTAAAACGCATTATAAATGAGCCAACAGCAGCAGCGCTGGCATACGGACTCGATAAGAAAAACAAGGACATGAAAATTGTGGTGTTTGACTGCGGAGGCGGAACACATGACGTTTCAGTACTTGAATTAGGTGATGGCGTATTTGAAGTAAAATCCACTGACGGTGATACACATTTAGGAGGAGACGATTTCGATCAGGTTATCATCGATTGGCTTGCAGAAGAATTCCAAAAAGAAGAAGGTTTGGATTTGCGCAAAGACCCGATGGCGCTGCAACGTTTGAAAGAAGCGGCAGAGAAAGCGAAAATTGAATTATCAAGCACCACTTCCTCTGAAATTAACTTGCCTTACATTATGCCGGTGAACGGAATTCCAAAACACCTTGTAAAATCTTTAACCCGTTCAAAATTTGAACAACTCGCTGATAAATTAATTCAGCGCACAATTGACCCATGCCGTTCTGCACTGCAAAACGCCGGATTGAGTACAAGCGATATTGATGAAGTAATTCTTGTAGGTGGTTCAACGCGTATCCCTGCAATCGTTGCGGCTGTGGAGAAATTTTTCGGCAAGGCCCCAAGCAAAGGAGTTAACCCGGATGAAGTTGTGGCCATCGGTGCAGCCATTCAGGGTGGGGTATTGACCGGAGAAGTGAAAGATGTGTTGTTGCTGGACGTAACGCCGCTTTCCTTCGGAATTGAAACCTATGGCGGAGTAATGACAAAACTCATTGAAGCAAATACTACAATTCCTACCAAGAAAACAGAAACCTTCTCAACTGCGGCCGACAATCAACCTGCGGTAACCATACATGTGTTGCAGGGTGAGCGCTCCATGGCAAAAGATAATCGTACAATTGGACAATTTACATTAGACGGAATTCCTCCAGCTCCAAGAGGAGTTCCGCAAATCGAAGTAACCTTTGATATTGATGCCAATGGAATTCTTCATGTTTCTGCGAAGGATAAAGCGACCGGCAAGGCACAGAATATTCGTATCGAAGCGAGTTCAGGATTATCATCCGATGAAATTGCACGTATGAAGAAAGAAGCTGAAATGAACGCTGATGCAGATCGTAAAGCCAAAGAGGAAATTGAAAAGCTAAATGCTGCCGACTCTCTGATTTTTCAAACAGAAAAACAAATGAAAGACTACGGAGATAAACTTCCGGCAGATAAAAAATCGGCAATTGAATCTGCACTCACAGACTTGAAATCAGTTCATGCGGCTAAGGATCTTACCAAGATAGAGGCCGCTACTGAGGCGCTAAATACTGCATGGCAGGCTGCAAGTCAGGAAATGTATGCCGCCATGAACCAGCAGGGCGGAGGAGGAGGAGCACAGGAAGGACCTGAGGGATCTCAGAACGGTTCAAATGACAAAGAAGTAACCGATGTAGATTTTGAAGAAGTAAAAAAATAAGCGAATAACTTTTGAGATTTTAAATACCCTCGTCATTTTGGCGGGGGTATTTTATTTTAAGTAAGTGAGATGATGTTTAAATAATAAACATCAGTGCTCAATATTATTTCTTTCGGAAACGCTCTGCGGGTACTAAATCTTTACTGCCCGAACTATAATCGTAAAACCCTTTTCCTGATTTCACACCAAGGTGTCCTGCCATAACCATGTTTACTAATAGCGGGCAAGGAGAGTATTTTGGATTACCAAATCCATCCTGTAACACACGCAAAATGCTTAAGCAAACATCCAGACCGATAAAATCAGCAAGTTGAAGCGGGCCCATTGGATGAGCCATGCCTAATTTCATCACTGTATCGATTTCCGTTACGCCGGCAACTCCTTCATGTAATGTTATGATCGCTTCGTTGATCATTGGCATAAGAATTTTATTCGCCACGAACCCGGGATAATCATTGACTTCAACTGGAATTTTGTTCAACTTTCTTGACAGTTCCATTACCTGGTTTGTTACTTCATCGCTGGTGGAATAACCTCTGATTACCTCCACCAATTTCATAACGGGAACCGGATTCATAAAGTGCATACCGATTACGTTTTTTGGATTTTGTGTTACGGCAGCAATTTTAGTTATACTGATGGAGGATGTATTGCTTGCTAAAATGGTGTCTTGTGAACATATAGAACTCAATAATTTAAAAATGCTGAGTTTAATTTCCAGGTTTTCTGTTGCGGCTTCAATAACCAAGCCTGCATCCTTTACTCCATCTTCCGTTTTTGTAAAGGTCTTAATGTTTGAAAGCGTGGATGTTTTATCGTTATCAGTAATCAAGTTTTTCGCTACCTGGCGATCGAGATTTTTTGCGATGGTAGCTATTGCTTTCTCCAGTGCTTTTTCGTTGATGTCGATCATGGCAACCGAAAAACCTGACTGCGCGAATACATGCGCGATGCCATTTCCCATGGTGCCCGATCCAATTACTGCTATTTTTTTCATGATTCAGTGAATTTGAGGCGCTAAAATAAGCTTCGAAATTCTTTTTTCAGCCTGATTCTTTAAGTGAAAAGACATGAGTTATTAACTTTTAAAACTAGTTATTTCATCATTTTCCACTATTCGGAGTTTTTCGTTATTGTTTTTTGCGAAAATGACCATGCAATGCGCCAGTTTTTGTGCAGAAACTGCACGATATTTTTTGAATTTACCTCTGAATAAAAAGTTAATACGCTTCATGATTTGCTGCGAAATCCATTCTGCAAATCGTTTTTCTTTACGTTTACCAAGCAATAGTCCGGGGCGAAAAATAATAACTGAACCCAAAAAATTTTTTCTTACACCGTGCTCGCAGCCGGCCTTTGTTTTCAAATAAAAGTTGGATGAATTTGCATTGGCTCCAATTGAAGAAATCAAAATAAATTTTTTCACATCGTTTTCTGATGCGGTTTTTGCAAGCATTGTTGGATAGGTTACGTCCACCCGTTCAAAGTTGGATGCTGAGCCGGTTTTTTTACGTGTTGTTCCAAGGCAACAAAACAAAACATCACCTTCAATTTCTGATCTAACCTTTTCGATTGTATCAAAATCAATTTTTATGAATTTGATTTTCGGGTGAGTAATTTGAAAATCCTTGCTACTGAAAACGATTACTTGTTTAAAATCGGAATCGTTGATGAGTTTATTCACTATTGCAGATCCGGTTAGTCCGCCGGCTCCGAAAACAAGTGCAATCAATTGCAGGTTTGAATTTTACTGTATTTGTTTGTGTTAGCCGGATCAATGCTATTCAACAGGTCGATTAGCTTGGCTTTTTCTTCGGAAGTTCCTTTGCAGAAAAGATTTACAATTTCATCGCACTTTGCATTAAAGAAAATTTGCATGTTGAATGAGGCCGGCCTTGCTTTGTGAACAGGAAGTAATCCTCCTAATGCCTCCAGAATTTTACTTCGTCCCTCGTCCGTTTTATCCACCATGATGTCAAATCCAAGTCGGTGATAATTGTACATTGTTTCCCGAATGGGTTGAAAAACTGTAGCAAGAGAATTTTCAACCAACCAATATCGGTTTTTTGTGGCTTCAAATGCTTTCCATCCCGGTTCATTTGCACTTTGCGCATTGGACACTATAGTTTGTGCTTTCTGAAAATATTCTGTGCCGCCAAGTTTTGAAAATGTATCATAATCAAATCCAATTATCATATAGGCATAATAGGCGAGTACAGAGGTGAGATTATTTTGAAAAATCGAAAGGTTGAATTCGAAAGGTTGAAACTCAACGTATTTAAATACAAAATTCTGATCCTGATAATTGAATACGGTACTGTTAAGTGAACTTTTGAAAACCGGTCTGGAAGAAACAACTGAAATGGTTCCTTTATATTCATCGGTGGATAATTTTTCGGTTACGTTGATCTGAATGTTACACTCGATGCGTTCATTCAATGAATAATTATCTTTCGTCCATTTCGTGTTGTTCATGAAATCAAAAACCTGTTTTGACATGTTGTCAAAAATCCGTTTGGCGTCAGATCCCTGTATCTGTGTACTCACCACCTGTACTTTACAATTTAATTCCTGCGCTAACGTAAAGGTGCTTGATAAAAATAAAAAACCAAAGAGAAAATTAATCTTCATTTTAAGCCATTAGTTTTGAAATATGCACTGCAATATCAAAGGCGAGTAATCGCTTATGCTTTAACTCAAAATTAACTAATTTATTGTGTTTATCAAGAATAGAAACTCGATTGGTGTCGAAGGCAAAACCTTCACCTTTTTGATTTGGTGAATTCATGACAATCATGTCCAGGTTTTTAGCGCTTAGTTTTTTTGTCGCGTTTTCAATTATGTTTTCAGTTTCTAAAGCAAATCCTACCAGAATTTGATTTTCTCTTTTTTGTTTTCCTGCCTCGGCAAGAATATCTGGGTTTTTAACCAGTTCTAAAACCAAGGCTGCATCGTTTTTTTTGATTTTTTCTTTGACCTTAAATTCCGGGCGATAATCTGCAACAGCCGCGGAGGCAATAAAAATATCATAGGACGGAAAAAATGACTGTGAGACAGTAAACATTTCTTCAGCGGTGGTAACATTTATAGTTTTTACTTTGGGATGCTGACACTGCATTTCACTTGGTCCGAGTACTAAGGTTACTTCTGCACCTAATGAAGCCATGGCCTGGGCCAAATAAATTCCGGTTTTACCGGATGATCGGTTGCCAATAAAGCGAACGGGATCAATAGCTTCATGCGTTGGGCCGGCCGTAATCAATATTTTTCTTCCTTCAAAAACAGGATTGAAAAAAGATTGTATTTTTTCAAAAATTTCTTCAGGTTCTGTCATTCTTCCAAAGCTGTTTAGCCCGCTGGCAAGTTCACCTTTTAACGGCGGTAAAAAAAAAGAGCCTTTTTTCGTTAATTTTTTTTTAGGAGTGTATGTAATTACAAAAAATTCTTCAGATAAATAACGTTCATTTACTGCTCTTAAGTAATTTAAATCAGGATCATTTTCTAATAATAGTGAATCAGCCGATGCATCCAATTGAAAATTT
>OMJH01000227.1 GCA_900299295.1 Bacteroidota bacterium | reverse complement strand
TAACGGTTTGCGTGTAGGCGCATGCCCGGAGGGTTGCGCTTACACGCTGTTATAGCACGTTTAGTAATATCCTTTTCCATTTATACAATGTCTTACACCACCTCTTGGATTTTCCATATCGCCAATGTAGCGAGGTATTAAATGACAATGAAAGTGAAATACAGTTTGACCTGCAGCCTCGCCGCAATTCATTCCTATGTTATATCCATCAGGTTTAAAATCCTTTTCAATTATTTTTTTGGCAATTTCAATTACTTCATTCAAATTTCTTTGCTCTTCTTTTGTCAATTCAAAAAAGTTATTTCTGACATTATTTGTAATTATTAAAAGGTGTCCTGGAGAGACAGGAAAACCATCCTTTATTATGAAGAAATATTCGTTCTTAAAAAGTATTTTATCTGGGTCTATATTTGTAAAGTCTCTCATTAAAATGTTCCTTTTATTTCAATATTTGGTTTCCATTTTTGGATTGAAAGGGATAAGGCTAAGTTATAATTTTCCTCCAAGAATTTTCTACGCAATTGTTTTGTTTGACCCGTTTGATTAACAATTGTTTCTGCCAACGGATGTTTACTCTCAATATAGAATTCATTTCTATTAAATAGTCTTTCAAGAAATTTCTTTTCTGGAATTCTTGCCTTTTTGTCAAGGTTAATTGCACTATCTGACAATACTAAATTCCAAACTCCATTAATGTTAGCTCCAAGCTTAGCATGTTCTATTTTATTAACATGAGGAAGGAAGTGATCAACAGCACATGTATTCGAGTCATTTTTATTAATAGAAATATCTTGAAAAGAATAAAAACACTTTCCTTTTTGATAACCGTTTAATGAATCGCGAACAGACGTAACATCTATTCTTTTCATTACGTCACTTTCAATAAAGAACAAAGATTTTGCTTCGTCATATTCTACTTCTAAAAGATTTGGATTTATTTGGAGGTTCCATGCAGTTTCCACCAAATTCCATCTTGCTTCAACCTCTTGCTCTAAATTCCTGTATTGGAAAAGTTCCTTGATTTTAAGCAAATTGTCTGTGATAATTATATCTTTTTTACCCTCTTTATAGTCTTTTTCATAAAACTTGTCTGGTATTGTTCCTCCGTTTATGTTTTGGAATGCATCCACAACGTTGACAAAACCGTATTTTTCAGTTAGACTATAGAGTTGCTCTTGTGAGATAGTTCCAGCGATATAATTTCTACATCCCTCTAAAAACTTACTTGATGATGAATTGCCTTGTTTGTCATTAGTTTTAATGTGAGCAACTATTGAGTCTGCAAATGGGATTGCTAAATCAGCGAGTGATATTTTAGTTTTTTGCTCTTCAATTAAGCCAAGAAGTGATTTCGCAAACGCAAATTTGTAAGTAGCTGAATTTTTACCAAATAAAATTAAGGCTCTCCATTGAGATTCTATCGAAGGGTCATTTATTTGGAATTTGGTTGTCACTAATTTGATTGTTATTTAAATGTGCTATAACTCGCTTATAGCCGCACCTTTTACATCCAAAGTTTCGCACTGTATCCCAAATCATACCAAAATGCGAACCTTGTACTTCCGACTGTTCTGCGAATTAATATCATAAAAATAATCATATTTCCTGTTTTACCTAACTCCATCCCCCCTACCCTTTACGCAAATTATCCGCAAAACTATCCAGCGGACTCGCAATGTTTCTCAAAGCATGCGAACTAACATGCGTATAAATTTGTGTCGTCTTCGCGCTCGCGTGTCCAAGCAATTCCTGAATGTAACGCAAATTGGTTCCGCCCTCCAACAAATGCGTGGCGTAACTGTGACGCAAGGTATGTAGGGTAATCACTTTTTGTATTCCTGCCCTACGCGCCGATTCTTTCAACACCTTTTGCAAACTGCGTGAACTATATTGAGGCTCGGCCTGACCTTCAAAAACAAATTGCGAACCTTCGGGCTCCTGATTATTCGGCTGATAATTTTTCAAATAAGTTGTTAATCGCTCCTCAATAAAACCCGACAACGGAACCATACGATCCCGCTTCCCCTTTCCTCCACGGATAAAAATGATTTTTCGGTACACATCAACATCCCTCAATTTTAAATTCAATAACTCACCGCAACGTAAACCGGCAGAATAAATAATGGACAGCATTAAAAAATGTTTTTCATTCCGCGTGGCCTTCAGCAAAGCCATAACCTCCTCCTTACTCAAAATCTCCGGCAAATAAAAACCTCGCCTGGGCCGTTGCAATTCACTCAGCTTTAACTCGCGGTTCTCATTTACCTGATAAAAAATTTTAATCGCATTGATGACCTGATTCTGGTAAGTGGAACTCAATTTACGCTCTATGATGTATTCACGATTGAATTGATGAATATCCTGTAGCGTGATGGATTCAGGCGGCCGCTCGGAAAAAAAACCAAAAAAAGTATGCAGCGCATCTTCATAGGTCCGGATTGTGTTTTCGCTGTAGCGTTGCGATTCCATATAACTTTTCATGCCGGCAATTAACCGCAAAGCCAACTTATTTTCTGCCAATTCCTTAACTGTTTTACCATTACGTTCTATACGATACGCCGCTTGTAATTGCTGTAACTCCGCAATCGGAATCTGTTCTACATCGAGATTAAAATTCGCTTTCACAAACTTCCTGTTTTCCTCGCAATAAGGAATGGTCCAGCAACAGGTATCTTTATCCCATGCTCTGCCGCGAACGCAGCGAATCAGATTTATTTTTTCAATGTCGTAAGGAAATTGTAGTGCAATACGGAGACTGAAACCCTCGCGTTCAATCCACGTAGATGCGGTTGAAATAAATGCCATAAAATAATTTTCGGCTGAAAATTAAAATGAATTTTAAACGTGCGCTACAACTTGATTGACAGAAATAATTTATCAACCGCAAAAACTCGCGTGATAAATTGTTAGAAAAAATATTTTATTCGAGAATTAAATCAGGATTCCGGATTTATCCATTCACCATTTCTGCGGTTAGTGGCAGCATCCCGAAGCGGTTTCTTCAATTGAATCGCGATTTTTTTTGCGATTGAAAAGGCTTCCTCACGGTCTCGTGTTTCATGAACAACAATCCGCCTGGTTTTATTGTGAATAATACTCACCTGAAAATAGGAAAACCGACTATTCTCAAATTCTTCCGTGGTACAGGTTTCACATTTCACAAACAGTTGACGAAAAATTAAAACGTAATCGACATTCGGCAACGGAGTAAATTTTCCCCACTTGAAAACACCTAATAAACTTTCCTGAATTTTGTACGTATTCGTGGTAAAATCCAGATACGTATGAAACCGCCGTACAAAATTACTGATGCCTTTCCGCTTGCCAATGATGATGCTTGATTC
>OMJH01000226.1 GCA_900299295.1 Bacteroidota bacterium | reverse complement strand
TATAGAACGCATTTACAATAAACTAGTTCAATTGCAGAAAACTCTATTGCAGGACTTTGTAATCAGAAAACCAAAAATTGCTGTATTGGGATTAAATCCCCATGCCGGAGACCGTGGAGTATTGGGCTCAGAAGAGCAGGATATAATTATTCCGGCTATTGAAAGAGCTAAAAATGAAAACAATATTTTAGTTTACGGCCCCTATTCATCGGATGGTTTTTTTGGTTCCGGATATTATAAAAAATTTGACGCAGTTTTAGCAATGTATCATGACCAAGGATTAATCCCTTTTAAAACAATTTCGTTCAATAACGGAGTTAATTTTACAGCCGGGGTGCCCATTATTCGTACCTCCCCAGACCATGGAACCGGGTTTGATATCGCCGGAAAAAATCTGGCGAATGCGGATAGTTTCAAAAAAGCTATTTATACTGCTATAGATGTTTTCAGAAACAGGAAACAATACAATGAAGCATCGGCCAATCCATTACCTTTTTCTAAATCAATCAAAGAGAAATAAATTTAGTTGATGTGAAAATACATTTCAACTTTGCGTCCCCGATTTTGAAACTTCACCTTATCGGCTAAATTTCGCATTAGAAAAATACCACGACCCTCAGGCTTTTCAAGGTTTTCAGGTGCAGTTGGGTCAGGTAAATTCGTTGGATCAAAACCATTACCTTCATCTTCAACGGTAAATCGCAATTCATCGTTTTCGCCTGCGCAGGTGATATGAATGTATTTCTCAGGATTACTTGAATTACCATGAAAAATAGCATTATTTACAGCCTCGGTAACAGCAATTAATATGTTCCCAAAATTTTCTTCCCCGGCTTCAGTTTCCTCGCAAACCTCCTGAATTAATCGTTCTACTATAACCAGATTCTCGGTTTTTGAGGTGATTTTTAACTCATGTAAATCTGCTGTAATCATGTATTATTTATTTTGTGTAATTATTGAAGTAATCGTTTACTTTTTCTTTGTAGTATGGATTCAGATTAGGTGGTACGGTTTTTAATAGCTCCAACTCTTTTTCTTTTAGTCGCTTATACTCTAAAAATGAATTTTGGTTACTGATTTGTTTATCTTTTGATTCATTGCTTTCCCGCTTTTCGTCCATTTCACGTTCTTGTTCTGCCTTTTCGGACTCAAGCAATCGGGTCAAAATCTCCTGTTGTCGAAAAAGGGTTTGCTGTGAAATCATTTTGTTAACAAGCTCGTTTTCTGTTTCTTCCATCATATTTGCTAAATTTCCTCCGGGGTTTTTGCCCCCATCCTTCAAATTTTTCATTGCATCCTGATACAAACGCCGAAGTGCTTCCTGTTGTGCCGCTGCCTTAGCGAACTGCTCCGAACTAATCCCGCCGGCCCCTCCTTGCCCTTTTTTCTGTCCAGGCTTTTGTCCACCCTTCTCCATGGCATTTTTCATGTCTTGCAGTTGTTTGTTTAATGCTTCCTGCATTTTTCGCATATTTCCCATACTTGGCTTTTGTCCGCTGCCACCGGGGTTCTTACAACTTCCTCCACCGGGGGAACCTCCCTTTTTTTGAGCGGCCTGTTGTTGTAATTGTTCCAAACTCTCATTTAGCATTAACGCAAGATTATTAATACTTGTCATAATATTTTGCTGACGGGTACTTGCATCAAAAACCACTCTTTCCTCCAAGGCTGAAATTGTTTTTCCCATGTTCATTTGAATGCTGTTTATTTCCCTGTTAACTTCCGATGATATTTTAGGTTGACGTTTACTGATTGCCAAAAGCGTATCCTCTACCTTTTTTACCTCCTCCTTTAAGTTGTGCTGAGCCTGCCCTAACTGCGTAAAATTCGGATCGGTTGATTTGGCTTTTTTTGTTTTTGACATGAGATCCTCCTGTTCAAATGACAAATGCAGCAGATTCTCCAGTAATTGACGAATTGCTGCAATATCTTCTCCTTCTTGTTCCTGTGACATTTGTTGCTGCACCATCTCCATCATGTTTTGCATATCCTGCATTTTATCGGCTGCACCCTTTTGGCTTTTTGAAGATCCTTTTTTATCATTTTGATTTAACTGCTGCTCCGAGTTTTTTTGATCATTTGATATCTGTTGCTGCAGCTGGTTCATGTCTGGCAATTTATTCGGATTTTCAAGTTCCCGATTTTTTTTGTCCAACTCTTTAAGTTCATTTTTCAAATCATTGAATTTCTCAGTAATGGTTTCTTGCTCCTTTTTTAACTCTTCCGAACTCTGCTGTGGATTTTTGTTCGCATCAATTTTACGTTTAATATCCTCCAATTGTTTTTTCAATTCATTTGATTTTTCAGTTAAAGCCTGCTGCTGTTCTTTATTTTCAACGCCTGAATTTTTCAACTTTTCTTCTTGTCGCCTTAATTCATCCAGCTGGTTTTTAATCTGATCTTTTTTTTCATTTAATAACTTTTCCTCCGACTTTTTATCAGGATTGGTTTTCATACTAAGCTCATCTTGCTGTTTCTGCAATTCATCCAGCTTTTTAATGGCGTTGTCAAGACGCTGCTCAACATCCATTTGCTTGAATAATTCCAAATTTCGGTCCAGTTCTTTTTCCATGTCTTTATCAGAAAGCTTGAGTTTATCCAGTGTCTCCTGAATTTTTTGTTTATCCGTCATTTTCTCCATCAATTTTTGCAATTCATCAAAAAGCTTTTGCAATTCTGGTGTCATAATATTTTCCATCAACTTTTCAAGTTCCTGCTGCTTGTTCAACATCTCCTGAGAAGGGGGTGAAAATTCATTTCGGATTTCATTGTTAAGATTGTTTTGATTTTTAAAATTCTCTATCTTGTTTTTCAACTCCTGCTGATGGTTCATTAATTCTTCTAATTTTTTCTTGTCCTCCCAGTTCATCTGTTTTTTCTCCTGCAATTTCCGTGCGATATCGGAAATTTGATTTTGCAAGGCTTTCGCTTCCTTCAGTGCTTCCTCCATGTTTTTTTCAATAGTTGAATTTTTTTTACTGGATTCCTTGTTTAGTTCGTCGAGCGTCGGCACATTGAAAATCATGGCTTTGGTTCGGGAAGATTTTCCCCCATTCACGGCGTCGTTATCAATAATTTCAAAAAAATATTCAACACGGTCGCCCGGTTTTAAGGTTAATGTGTTCAGATTAAAAGAATGATAAAAGGGCTGTAAGGTTTGTCCCGGGGCCAAATGTAAAGCCACAGATTGCTGATTTTTATTTTCCAAACCGAAACTATCTACAGAATAATGCAGGTAATTAAATCTCAGCGCAGAGAAGCCGTAATCATCTTTTATTGAGCCACTGAAATAGATGTTCTTTGGATGCACGCTGTCTTGCTGCTGATTCATTTCAATAAATGGATAAGCGTCCGGAATTACATTTACAACATAGGCAATCGAATCTCCGAACTTAACCTGATCATTTACAGGATGAATAAAATAATTTCCACTGCGTAAAAAGGTTTTGGAAAAAGAAAAATTATTTTCTGTACGAGGACTCAGATTAAGTAACGTATCTGAGAAGCCTAAAAAAATAGAATTACTGTTTTTTGTGTTGAATGACCACAAAACTTTTGTTCCCTGAGGGATCAACAAGTCGCCGATGTTTTTTACCACCTCGTCTTTTTTTCCTGTATAATTAGGGTAATCAAGCTGAATGCTGAAATCGGTGAGTGTCGGCTTGCTTAAAACTTTCAATTCATATTCAGCAGAAGTAAATCCATTTGCGGAAAAATAAAACTTAAGGTTTGCTTGTAAGTTTTTAAAGGTATAATGAAAGATGTTATTTTTTTCTTTTTCAAGCCTTATAACACCCGTTTCTGATTCAATAAAAACTTCAGCGGGGAGTTCTATTCCCGAAATTTTCAAATCGATGGTAAAATCTCCCTGTTGAATTGCGCAAAGATTTTTATTAAGTAATTCAAAACGAAATGGGGCGGGTTTTTCAAAATGGCTTTCGTAATGAATAAGTCGACGTGTACTTTCAGAAAGTATGCTTGGGGCACTAAATAAAAGAAAAAGCAAAAATGTCAATGGAATTAAAACCCATTTCAAATGTTTTTTATTTTCCGAAAATTTTATAGCACTACTGAATGGAACAGGATTTAATTCCTGAATACGTTGGTGAATAGCGGCCTGCAACAAGGCAGAGGCGGCAATTTCATCGGATTGTCTGCTCAATTGAAGATAATTCAACAATTTGTCCTGAACGGAAGAAAAATATTTTCCAATGATTTGAGCAGCCTGATCGTGGGAAATGATTTTTCCCAATCGATATAATTTGGATATCGGAACAATAACAAACCACACTACGACCGAAAAAGTAGAAATGAGCCAAGTGAAAAATAATAACATTCTGATTGCTGAACCAAATTCCCCGATATATTCAAAAAAAACTGCTGAAAGGAAAAATAACAAGGACAGACCTGAAGCATACAAAGCGCCACGAATTAATTGATTTTTATAAAACTTACGTATAAATTCGTCCAGCTTAGCTAAAATGATTTGATGTTGAATCTGTTCCATTTGCCGACAATAATCAAGATTACTTAAATGTACCTTTGAAATTTACTGATAAAAACTTTACGCGGGTAAAATCCTTGCTCAATTAGGCAATTTTAACAACGAAAAACAAAAAAACGAGCCTGTAATAGCGCTTTTTAGTTTGAAAAAGATAATTGAATTAGAAAGGAATAAAGCTTAACCCAATCATAAAGTTAAAACGTTGGGTAGGATACTGATCCCAACGGAAATAACGCACACCTCCAATGTTGTTGAATTGCACGAACGCAGACAAAAATTTACTGTAACGGTATTCAGCGCCCATGTTAACATCAGCTAAACCTTTTATTTTGACTGGAGCGCTCACGGTTACCAATCCTGAATCTATCTTTTGTGAAAGTATCCATTGAGTCCCTATAAAAAACACATCGGCCTTTAAAATAATTTTGCTTTGCAGATTATAATTAATATTGAGTCGGGATTCGAAATCCGGCTGATGCCATGCGAAATCCACATCCTTCAAATGGTATTTGTAATAATATCCCTGTGCAGTTATACTAAGTTTTTCTTTATCAGAATATTTTATTTGGCCACCGAATTTTAAAATTTTTCCGTCAGCATAATCGACGCGAAAACGATTTTGTAATAAGGAAAAATAGTCTATTCTGTATAAAGCGAAATCCGTTACACTGTTAAAACTGGCAGAAGCTACGTAATTAATTTTAGAAGAAAGGGCGCCTTTTAAACCACCGTAAATTTCAAGGTTATTGGAAGTATTTTTCATTACAACAGTTGAACTCAAAAAAGGATTACGTGCAATAAAACTTCGTTGAGAATTTTTATTCAAATCGCCGCCAATTCCTCCAAACGGAACGATAATATTTTTATACACATCATACGAAATATTTAACCGTGGATAAAAATTGAACTTGGCACTCGAGTCAGAGAACTTGTCCAATACTGCCACCAAACCAAGATTAGCATTCCATTGTTTTCCTTTAGCCTCAAAATATGGATTTAATTTTACGATAGCATTGTTAATTGTATCCTTTTCAGTTTTTAATTGGTAATAATCAGTTGATGCGATAACATTAAACCTTTCACCTTTAATTAAACTATTGAAAACACCATTGGTTCCAAGGTAAAATTCATTCGTTTTGAATTTATCTTGCAGGTTATAAGCATTTAAATTTATCTCATAATTCAACTTTGCTGTATCCTGAAAATGACTTTTAAAGTTTGACTTTAATTCAAACGTGTTAAAGATCTGTTTTGTAGAATCAGTATAGTTTAATGCAAATTCAGCAGGCGAATACCCGTAAAAATGAACTACATTCCTGAAATAATTCAATTCGCCCGATAAAATATGTTTTTTGAAGAAATGCTTACCGTTTAATTGAACATCATTATCACTAAACCCTGAAAAACCTCGGTTTTCCAGTTGCCAATTACTGCTGAAATGCTTATAGCGGAAACCAAAGGCGTTATCCCTGCTTCTTAGATTCGAAAGGAAAACTTCACCGTACGGTGTGTTGTAGTTTCCATAACCTGCCTTGATAAGGCAATGATATAATTTACTTAAAGGTTCGTTTTTCATTCGTACGGCCATAATTGCGGAGGGTTCGTACGTTGTATTTACCGGTTTAGAGCTGATTGCAATAGTACCCGATACTATTTTTTTTATGGTATCTTCAATTTTAGGCTTATCCTGAATTTTTTCGAAACTACCAATCGTTTCTTCAGGATTAACTTGCCCGGAAATCACAATTATATCGCCAATAGACTGTGAAGATACTGTCCTAAAAAGAAAAAACAAAAGCCCAATTATTCCTTTTTTATACGCGTTCATTTTGGTGTGCTAGTTTTTGTTGAGTCAATTACCTGCCTTTGTTGGTCAATTAAATCATCAAATAAATCTTTTTCATTCGACTTTCCTGGAAACTCTACGTTCTGTCCTTCAGGAGAATTATTTCTTTCACCGGCGTTCCTTGATTGCTGAATCTGAGAAATTGTGATTAACTTCTGCTGAGCCTCTTCTAATAAAATTGCGTCGGGTTGATTGTCAATTATAGTATGGAGCAAAGCTTCCGCGTCAGCATATTTCTTCTGATCGATGTAACAATCACACATTAATAACAATCCTTTGGTCATCCAGTATTTAGTGGAATATTTATAGCCCATTAATTTATCAATTGTCTTCTCCACTTCTTTACAGTTCTTATTCTTGAATTGAATACTTGCCATAAAATAATAGGCCTCGACTCCATCTACATTTTCAGCAGTCTTAGAAATAATCTTGTAATCATCCATTGAAGCAGTATAATTTTGCGTCAGATAATAACTTGCTGCACGAATTTTTCTTGCTTCCGCAGTTTGATCTAATTTTGATTTTGAATCGGAAATTACCAAAGTTGCTTGCTCAACAGCGATTGAATAATTCTTTGCATTCCATGCACAACGCATGGCATTTATTTTAGCAGTAAAAATTGCAGCTGGGTCACTTGCTGTTTTTTGTAGTTTTAAATACAAAGGCAAAGCTTCTTCATATTGTTGATTTTTGAATTGAATGAAGGCGGCCTTGATTAAGGCTGTTTCTGTATACGAATTATTTGGTATTGAAATCAGATACAAATAAGCATTCAGCGCAGTCGCAAAATCATTATTTGCAAAAGAACATTCCCCACGCCAGAATTGTATTTCCTGAATGTGCATACCATCCGGAAATTTGCTTACATACTTTTCGCATTCAGGCAAACTCAATCCACAATTTTTCCTGATTACAAATTGATCTCTTGCCTTTTGGTAGGTAGCATCTTCGATTTCGTCTTTGTTGACTAAGATACCATTTTCACTCGCAATTTTTTCCCACTCGTCTGTTTTACCCTGTGCGAGCAGTATGGACTTAACATTTGGAAGAGCTGTTAATTGAGACTCCTGACTTTTTGGGTCACGGGCAATTAAATCAATGAAATATTCCAACGCCTTTTCATTCTCGTTCTTGTTCATGTAAAGCACACCAATCTGAGCATTGATAGCATTCTCCTGCCCTGAATTTTGGAATTTTTGAAGATAGCTTTTGTACCATTCAATGGCTTTATCATACTGGTTGTTACGAATATAAGACTCGGCAATTTCCAAATGAGAACCTTTAAGGTAATTTGAATTAGGGTATTGCTGCATCAATAAGGTTAAATCATTAATTTTTTCCTGATATTTTTTTTCTCGTCCGCTGCATATTGCCTTTTGATATAAACAGTACTCATTATCCGTTTTACCAAGCTGAATTGCATGTTCGTATTCATCGCCAGCAGAGGAGAAATTTCCGAGCATAAACCAACAATCACCCAGCCGGGCAGCGGCATCAGCCATTTTCTCAGCTCCGTTATTTTTTTTAAGAAACAAATCAAAATAATTTCTGGCTATACCAAATTGTTTTTGATTAAAATAACAATAAGCAAGCGAATAATTAGCCAATTCAAATTCCGGTAAGGAGGGCGCAGCTGTTTTTATCTGAAATACCTTGAACTTATTAATTGCCGTTTCATAATTTTTTTGTCGGTAATCTATTTCAGCATCCCAATAATTAGTTAAAGCGCTGATTCTCGCATCGTAACCATTATCAGCAGCAATTGCGAAATAATAACGTGCAGAATCAAGCATACCCGAATTAAAATGCTTAATTCCTTGATACCAGGCCATTCTTTGATAGATTGAACGAAGTGAAAGATCCGCATTCTTTACTTTATCTATTGCCTTCATTGCTTCAAGATAATTTTGCGTGGAGGCAAAAACGTTGGTAAGGTACTTATACGCTTCATCTTTGCGAGGCGAATCAGGATAAAAATTAATGTAATCAGTAAAAGCAACAATTGCTTCGTTGTAGGGCGTGAGTGAAAGCTCGTAACTTAATTTTGCAAAAATAAATAAGGCGTCTTCTTTTATTGCTTCATTTGGCCCTACTTTCCAAGCCTGATAAAATGAATTCCTCGCTTCTTTCTTATCGCCGGCACGCAAACGACAATCAGCAAGGTGATACCATGCGCTTTGGGCAATCGTGTCATTCCCTGTAACAGCATTAGAAAAGAAGGGAATGGCATCGTTTTTTTTACCTGTATTATAAAGTGCAAAACCTAATTCATAATTATCATCCTGAGTTTTCCCGCCGTACTCCTGCAACAAGGGTATTGATTTAGCATATTCTTTTTTTCTGTAATAGGATTCTCCCACTATTTTACTTAATTCCGTCCGCATTAAAATTTTTGAAGTATCGTTTAAAAGAATTGGCGCCAAAGAAATCACGCTATCATATTTGCCTTGTACAAAGTAAATTTTAAAAATATAAAATGGGACAATTGAACCAAAGGTTTCATTGTTCAACAAACGACGAAATCCCTGCGCGGCAGTTTCATAATTTTTTTCGCTATATGAAATGTGTGAGAAATAATAATTTGCAGGATGAGCATAACGATTGTCATAGTCTTTAATTTCATTTAAATCCGCCTTAGCCTTTTCATAATTTCCTGTTTCAAAATAACTGTAGCCCCGTTTAAAATACAACTCCGAAAGATCCTCTTTCTTTAAATCGTAAACATCAACCTTTTCAAGCCATTGAATTACTTCACTGTATTTTTTCTTTCTGTAGTTCGATTTTCCAAGGTAGAAATAAGCCCATTTAATTCTGTTACTTTCAGGATAATTGGCAATAAAGTTCCTGAAACGCCATTCACCATCCTTGTGAAACAATTCTATAGCGCATGCCGCGGCAAAAAACTCGGCATCTGATCTAATGAGATAATTTTTATCCTTGTTCGATTCAAGAATATGTAAAAAACAGGTTTGAGCAGAATTAAAAAGTTTTTTGTCAAATAACTCAATACCATTTTTATATTCAAGCGAGGGATCTAAATAAATAGTTGTTCGCTGCGAAAAACCAGGAAAAAAACCCAGGAAAAAAGAAATAAAAAAAAACTTCCTTAATTGATTCATTTCAACTCGAAAAAATTTTAACGATGTAAAAGTACTTATGTGGTAAAGAAAGTTCGATTCAGAAATTGCAAGTTATTAACCCAATTTTGTTAACATAATAATGAGGTACAAAACATAGCGCTACACTGTCAAACTTATCTTTATGTGAAAATATGTCAAATTCTTCCGTAATTTTTCTTGATAAAGTAAGTGTGCAGCAGTCAAGCAACGTTGTGCTTAGTGATGTAAATTGTAAAATTTCAGCAGGAGAATTTGTTTATTTGGTTGGAAGAACGGGTAGTGGTAAATCTAGTTTGATGAAAATTCTTTATGCTGACCTTTCTCCCCATTCAGGATTAGCGGAAATAGCCGGCTTTTCCTTAAACAACATCACTAAAAAGGATATTCCTTTTTTACGTCGGCGCCTGGGAATTGTTTTTCAAGATTTTCAATTGCTGAACGATAGAACAGTAAATGGCAACCTAAAATTTGTTATGCGCGCAACCGGATGGAAAAATGAGCCTGAAATGATTAAGCGGATAAATGAGTTACTGGAAAAAACCGGTCTAAACGGAAAAGGAAGCAAATTTCCTCATGAGTTATCCGGCGGGGAACAGCAACGCGTAGCGATTGCACGCGCGCTGATAAACAACCCTCAGGTAATACTTGCTGATGAACCAACCGGTAATCTTGATCCTGAAACATCTGAAGAAATAATGAAGCTTTTACTGGAAATTACAAATAACGGAACCGCCATACTATTTGCCACTCACGACTACCTGCTAATTCAGAAATTCCCGGCTCGAACATTAACTTGTTCAAACGGTCGTGTTACGGATACCATGAAAGTGGTTGGCTGATGACGTATTTAAGATTTATCATAACCTGCGAATAGAAAATTAACGTTTTTATCCATGAGAAAACCCGGATTCATTTTATTGGCGCTTTTGTTCATTTCTGGATTAAGTTTCGCACAACGATTTCAGGAGGATTCAATAAAATTTATCAAAGACCTTGACGCCTATTTTCAGGAATTTTCGACAGATAAGAATGAGGCCTCTAATTGGGTTGATGACTTTGAGAAATTCTGGAAAACACCCGAATTTTCTTCTGCCTACAAGGCCTCAGTTTACAAATATTGCAACGCGATGGCTGCTAAAAAATTAAAGCCATCACCCTATTTCAAAAACTTTCTAAAAGCAGTAAGCAATTATATTAATAACAGCCTTCCGTTTGCTAATTATTCAAACTGGACTTCCTGCCTGGATAAAGTAATGGCAGTAAAAGGAACGAAATACACAGAAGATTTTCTTGAGATGAGTGTCTCAATTTTTACAGATAATACGTTTTATGAATCGCCAACTTACCATTGGCAATCCTCCGAGAGCAACTTTGTTTTTGACTACGACAGCCTTCCGAAGGTTAATTTTAAAAAACTAAACCTTAGAGGACTTAATGAACGTGGAGACACAATAGAAATAGAAAATACAAAAGGAACCTACTACCTGAAAAGCGGAAAATTTTATGGAATGGGCGGAAAGGTATCGTGGAAGCGAGTTGGGCTGGAAGAAAATGTGTATGCCGATATAAAAAAATTTGTGGTTGATTGCAAAACCGGAGGATATGTCTCTGATTCATGTATTTTTTTCTATCCAAAGTACCTTGAGAAGCAACAAATCGGCAGACTGTCAGATAAAATAGTCACTGAAAGGGAAAATCCTTCATATCCGCGATTTGACGCATATAACAAACGATTAACTATAAAAAATGTCACACCGGATGCTGACTTTGAAGGTGGTTTTTCTATAAGAGGCGCAAAATTTGCCGGCAGCGGCGATGCCACCAACCCGGCGCGTTTGATATTCAAAAGAGAAAACGAAAAATTTCTTGAGGTTACAGCACACAATTTTCTTATTACCAAAGAAATCATATCATCGGTTCAGGCCTCTTTAAAATTTTATCTCAATCAAAATTTAAAACGAGACAGTTTATATCACCCGGGCGTAAATTTTAAATACCAAATCCCTGAAAAAAAAGTTTCATTTATAAGAACGGATGACGGGATGCAAAAAGCACCTTTCTATTCTTCTTTTCATAAAATGGATATTTATGTTGAAGAGCTAACATGGAAGCTGGAAGAACCAAAAATTGAAATGGATTTTATTTCCGGTAATTTTCAAGGTGAGGCTTTCTTTGAGTCCGAAGATTTTTATGTTCCGCAGCGTCTGGTGGAAATTCGCGGATTAGATGATTCCAACCCCCTTTTTAAAGTCAATGATTTTTACGAAAAAAACGGAAAGAAAAAAACTTTTACTGCGGCCGCCCTGTCATCATACATGAAACGACTTGCAGTGGATGTTCGACCTGCATTAATAAAAATGGCAACAATGGGTCTGCTTTTTTACAACCCGGTTTCAGATTCTGTAACCTTAAAAGAAAAATTATTCAACTATGTTAAAGCGGCTCAAAAAACTAGAGATTTCGATATCCTGTCAATTCATTCTGCATTGCCGGGTAAAACCAACGGAACATTAAATTTGGTTAGCAATAATTTTGATTTAATTGTAAAAGGCGTAAAGTCAGTATTGTTGTCCGACTCGCAACAGGTTTTTATTTTCCCAACAAAAGGTGAGGTAATTATAAAAAGAAACCGTGATTTGGAATTCGCTGGTGTAGTAAGTGCGGGAAAATTTGAATTTTACGGAAAAGATTTTTATTACAGTTATGAAAAAAACAAGGTTGACCTGAAAAATGTGGATTCGCTGCGTATTTATGTAACACCATTTGAAGACGATGATGCAATTGCAGCAAACCATTTCAGAAGAGTCGCCACGGTAATTGAAAATATTAACGGTGAATTGATAGTGGACCATCCCAATTCGCATTCAGGCAGACTCGCCAAACCTGAATATCCAATCTTCAAAAGTCTTAAAGAATCCTATGCGTTTTATGACAAAAAAAATATTCAGCGCGGGGCTTACGGAAGAGATAAATTTTATTTCAAACTTGACCCATTTACAATCGACTCACTTGACAACTTTTCAAACAAGGCCTTACACTTTGACGGGGAATTTTCTTCCGCGGATATTTTTCCGAATTTCAGAGAAACATTACAATTACAAAAAGATTACTCCCTTGGCTTTATCAGAAAAACTCCACCGGGAGGCTACAGCCTTTATGGCGGAAAAGCAAAATTTGAAAACGAAATTCGTCTTAGCAATAAAGGATTAAGTGGTGACGGTGCAATTGAGTTTGGCCCATCAACCACAACCTCGGATAATTTCCTTTACTTTCCCGACTCCATGACTGGCACAGCATCAACTTTTGATGTAAAGGAATTAGACAACCCACACGAGTTTCCTCAAGCACATGGTGAAAAGGTAAAAATTAACTGGCGACCCTATCAAGACATCTTATACGCCAGCGACCTGAAAGACCCGTTTACATCGTATAATAAGGGGGTTAAGTTTAGTGGAAGATACGCATTAAGTACAACAGAACTTCGTGGACGCGGCAAAGCAGAGTTTGAAAAAGCTGATCTCATATCACGAAATATTTTATTTAAGAAAAAGAAGTTTTATAGCGATACGGCCGATTTTCATTTACGCGCATTGGAAGATGAAGGCTTCACTTTTTCAACGGACAACGTAAAATCAACCATCGACTTTGAAACACGCACGGGTGAGTTTGTTTCGAATGGTAAAGGATCTATTGTACGATTTGACAAAAATCAATACATCTGTTTCATGGAGCGTTTCAAATGGTATATGGACTCAGAAGATATTCAAATTGGAGATGAGAAAAATAAAATTGAATCTGACGGTGAAGATAACATTAACATAGAAGGACCCGAATTCATTTCTATTCATCCGAATCAAGATTCTTTACGCTTTTTCAGTCCGGCAGCGAAATACAATCTCAGGAAATGTATTATTAAATGTATAAATGTGCCGTTTATCAATATAGCCGATGCCAGATTTTTTCCGGATAGCGGGAAAGTTACTCTGTTTAAAAATGCAGTGATGGACACACTTAAAAACGCAACAATACTGGCCAATACAGTTTCAAAGTTTCATAAGTTGAATAACGTTCGCGCCAATATCTATTCGCGCAAAAATTATATCGCCTCCGGAACGTATACTTACCTGGATGAAAATAATCGTCCTTACCCGATCTACTTTGATAAAATTAAACCTGATACCGGTGGCCAAACCATTTCGTTTGGTGATATTTCAGAAGCGGAAAACTTTCATTTCAATGATTATTTTTCCTTTGCCGGAAAAGTGCAGTTACAAGCATCCAGTCAATATCTGTTTTTCAATGGAGGTACTAAAATGGTGCATGAATGTTCACGTATCGGAAAGTCGTATCTAAAATTCAATGGCGAAATAAATCCGCAAGAAATTTTTATCCCAATAATTGAAAAACCTGAAGATGTAAAAGGCACACCAGTAGTGAATGCCATAATGTATTCTCCGGACACTTCCGGTGTTTATTCCGGATTTATTTCTCCGAAATCAACACGAAACGATAAAGAAATTATATCTGCAAATGGTTACCTGACCTTTGATAAAAATTCAGGTGAATATCGGATTTCCTCAAAAGAAAAGCTTACCGAACAAAATCTGCCGGGAAATTACCTAAGCCTGAATACAAAAAACTGTACAGTTTACGGTGAGGGGAAATTTGATATAGGAGCGGACTTTGGTCAGGTTGAGTTCATTACTGTTGGTAATGCAATTCATTACTCAGTAAATGATTCCGCAAGTATCCACATGATGTCCACCCTGAATTTTTATTTCGAAGATAAAGCCATTAAAAAAATGGCATCTGATATTGAAGTATATCTGAATACCTTAACACCTGTTGATTTTTCTGATGCAAGCTTCCGAAAAGGGCTAACCGAATTAATGGGAAAAGAAAAATCGGATAAGGCAATAGCTGAACTTGAACTGAATGGCAAATTCAAACGTTTTCCAAGCGAATTAGAGAAGACCTTTTTCTTTAGTGATTTAAACTTTGTTTACAATGGAAAATTAAAATCCTTCGTCACGGTAGGTGATATTGGCATCAGCAGTTTGTTAAAGCAGGAGATTAACCGATACGTTCCCGGTATGGTGAAAATTGACAAAATGAAATCAGGAGGGGATAAAATTACTGTTTACCTTGAATTGGATAATTCAACCTGGTATTATTTTGAGTATTTCAAAGGAGTCATGAAAACAATTTCATCCAACCCGGAATTCAACAAAATAATAAGGGAAATAAAGGCAAAAAAGAGGAAACTGAATTCGGAGAAAGGGCCATCGTTTCAATATGTGCCGGGTAACGAGAAACTTCGCAGCACATTTTTGACAAAATACGGTTTTAAGCGAAAGCAATAAATCGTCTTTTGATTGTTTCATCAAATGCTTAACTTTGTTTGTAATGATTGACTGGATGCAAATTTTCTTGATTGTGGTAGCCTACCTTCTTGGTTCTATACCGTCTGCTGTATGGTTAGGAAAATTTTTCTTTGATATCGACATTCGGGAACACGGTAGCGGAAATGCAGGGGCGACTAATACTTTACGTGTGTTGGGGGCAAAGGCCGGTATAAGTGTCCTTGTAATTGATGTAGTAAAAGGATTTGTGGCGGTTGAACTAATACATTTAAATCCCGTTTTAAAATCCGACCCAACCCTCTGGTTAAACTTTAGAATTGCGCTGTGTCTCGCCGCTTTAATCGGTCATATTTTCCCGATTTTCGCAGGATTCAGGGGAGGAAAAGGAGTTGCAACCCTTCTTGGAGGGGTAATTGCACTTGCGCCTCCAGCCGCTGCTGTTGCCGTTGTTGTTTTTGTTTCTGTACTTTTTATTTTTCGTTATGTCTCCCTTGCTTCAATGGCGGGCGGATTAAGTTTCCCTTTCACCGTTTTATTTGTGATGAATAATTCCCCGTTATTCCTTGTCATTTTTTCCTGTGTTATCGCCGCCTTATTAATTATCACTCATAAAAAGAATATTCAACGATTATTTCTGCGGCAAGAATCACGATTTGAGCCATTTACTAAAAACAATTCCATTAAGTAAACCTGATGCCAACAATTGGTTTGTTAGGCTATCCCATCAGTCATAGTTTTTCGAAACCCTATTTTCATGAAAAATTCAAGCGTCTTAAACTTTACGATTTTGAATTTAAATTATTCGAATTTTCTCAAATTGAAGATTTCACTTCTCAATTAAAAAAAGAAAAATCACTGATTGGATTCAGCGTTACCAGCCCACACAAAATAAACATCCTTCGCTTACTCGATAAAATTGATTCGGCAGCAGAAGCCATTGGTGCTGTAAATTGTGTGAAAGTTGTCAGGAATGAGAATAATAGCCAACTGATTGGTTACAACACGGACACTTACGGATTTCGGCAATCCATAAAGCCATTTCTTGAGCCACATCACCAACCTGCCTTGATAATCGGAACAGGTGGCGCCGCACGTGCGGTTGAATATTCCCTACGTCAGATTGGTGTTGATGTGTTTTTTCTTACCCGCGACAAAACCCGTTTCACGAATTCAAATAAATATTTTGAATACAACGAAATCACTCCCGAAATCATAAATCATTTCAAACTAATAATCAATACAAGTCCCGCTGAAATGACCGGCAATAGCCAGAACTTTCCACTACTTCCATTTTCAGGCATTTCTGCCCAGCATTTTTGCTATGACTTGATTTACCAGCCGGAAAAAACAATTTTTTTACAAAAATGTGCTGAGCAGGGAGCAATGGTTATGAATGGTTTGGATATGTTATACGCACAGGCAGAAAAGGCATGGGAAATCTGGAATTCATTTACTTAATTATGGAATTGCCTTGCTATCCTTGTTTTATTTTCGGAATAATCCGTAAATTTAGAGATGAAATTGTGAGTTGAACATGCGTGCTATTTATTTCGTTTTTCCTTTACTTCTTTTGCTTTTTAGCTGCAAGCCTTCGGGTAAAGCTGCGGCAAAGTATAATAACACAATTGTTCGCTATCAGGCGCGAGTCGGTGTATTACAGCAAGAACTGTTTACAATTTTTAAGGAAGGAAAAGCTGAAGAAATGCAGCAGGTGCTTGACAAACTTCGGTATGAATTACGTGCCGTGTCCGACTCCATTAATACTATGCCATCGTTCGACGGAAAGGATGACTTCAAACGTAACGCCCTAAAGTATGTGGATGAAATGAAATCGGTAGTTGACGGGGAATGTACCATGATTGTGAAATTGTATCAATTGCCTGATACAGCCTATCACGCTGAAGATGAAAAGAAGGTTCAAGAATTAATACTATCCATTAACAATAAATCAGCGAATGCGCTGGAGGTACTTAAAGCTAATCAGAAAAAATTTGCTGACGAATATAATTTTGAAATCGCCAAATAATATCAATTAAAATGAAACATCGAATTAAAATTTTAAGCCTGGTGTGTTTTTTTCTTCTCACGATTAGCACTTTGCATTCTCAAGGTAAAACACGAAAGACAACTGCTGTAATTAAAAGCAATGTGGAATGCGAACTGTGTAAATCTAACATTGAAAAAAACATCTCCAAGGTAAAAGGAATCCGAAAGATTACAGCCGATTACAAAACTCACGAAATTGTCGTGGTATTTAACGCTAGAAAAATTAGTATCGAAGAGATCCGGAAAAACCTTTCAGATTTAGGCTACGATGCAGATAGTATACCCGCAAACAACCGAATGAATCAATTGCTTAAACACAAACAATTACAAAGCAATTAACAGAAAAACCGGTTTGAAACAAACAATTGCTAAAATAATATCCATTCTGTTTCACCCTGTTTTTCTCACACCATTTTTAGTTTCTTCTTTTTTATACAGTGATTCATCCCTATTGCTTCAGGGTAATGAAAAAAAAATCTTGCTATTGTTTATCTTTATTGTTTTCACTGTCCTTCTTCCGATCCTATCCGTTTTTCTATTTGCAAAAACAAAAATTATTTCCGGTGTTGAGTTAACTAATCAAAAAGAGCGATCCTTACCTTACCTGTCGTGTACACTTTACTACGGCGCATTATTTCAATTGTTATTTGGATTAAGTATCCCACTCGTCTATTCAGGTATCGCATTGGCCGGCTGCTGTTTACTCCTCTTTTTGTTTTTAATAAATCTAAAATGGAAAATCAGCGCACATACGGCAGGAGCCGGAACAGGTCTTGGAATTATTTTATATTATTTGTTTATAAATGATAATCAAAATCTTGCTTTGATCCTGTTTGTTCCTGCATGTATTATAGCAGGACTTATCGGTTTTTCAAGGCTGGAATTGAAACAACATTCGAATGCCGAAGTTTATTCCGGATACCTGCTTGGCATTGTAGTTTCCTTAGCGTCGCTTTTCATTTATAATTCAAGTATTTTGTATTTTTATTTGCAATGAATATTTTTTTTTCGAAAAAATAGATGATACTTGTTACAGGCGCCACAGGTCTTGTAGGATCTCATTTAAGTTATTACTTACTAAGCCAGGGTAAGAATGTTCTTGCATTTGCAAACCGTGACGAGGGAAAAGAAAGGACCCGGGAAATTTTTAACTTTTATGGCAATCCAAATCTTTTTAACCAGCTCGTATGGGAACATGCAGACATCACAGACATTATGCTGCTGGATGAAATATTTCAACGCAGAAAAATCACTGAAATTTATCACTGCGCAGGATTTGTTTCGTATGAACCGAAGGATGAAAAAAAAATGATGCAGGTAAATTCAGGTGGCACAGCGAACCTGGTGAATCAGGCTTTGTTTCATGGTGTAAATAAATTCTGTCATGTTAGTTCAATTGCGGCAATCGGCAGTGAGAAAGAAGGAAAAGAGGTCACCGAAAACACGAAATGGAATTCATCGGGAGCAACAAACTATGCTATTTCAAAAAATTCAGCCGAACGTGAGGCGTGGAGAGGCGCAGAAGAAGGTTTAAATGTGGTGATTGTAAATCCAACGGTAATAATCGGGCCGGGAGCATGGGAAACAAGCAGTTCAAAATTATTACTGGTTGCAAAGGAAGGAACGAAATTTTTTACCGAAGGGAGTACCGGTGTCGTAGATGTACGGGACGTAGTTTTCTGTATGCACAAACTGATGGAAAGAGAAATTTTTTCGGAGCGCTATATATTGAACAGTGAAAATATATCTTTTCATGATTTGCTTTCAATTCCTATGCGTTTTTGCAATCAACCAAAACCAACCTTGAGAATTTCAAAATCCGGCTTTCGCCTATTTTATTATTTAGAACGAATAGTCAGTGTGTTTAGCGGTAAAAAACCTCGTCTATCCAAGGATTTTTTAAAGAGCGGCTTCAGTAAACAAAGTTATTCATCAGAAAAAATTAAAACCTTACTTGATTTTAAATTCATGTCTGCTGAAGAATCATTTGATTGGGCGTGTGGCTTTCTGAGAAAGTAAATTGGCAATGCCCAAAATATAATATCAGTTTTATTTTCAGCAGGATAATTTCTATATCCATTTCAGATTTCATCGTTTTCAATGAACGAACAACATCAGCAACTCAAATCAGAGTTTGAAAGATGGAAAGGAGAATTGGAACAAATAGACGACGTTACAATAGTTGGTGTTAGTGTTTAAAAAACAATCATCAAGAAAAGTCCGATTTCACTTTGCGATAAATAAAAAAAGCCCTTGAAATTCAAGGGCTTTAGATGTGGTGGTGACGGAGGGAATCGAACCCACGACACAAGGATTTTCAGTCCTTTGCTCTACCGACTGAGCTACGTCACCATCCGCTTTTTAAAAGCGTGGCAAAAATAGGCATTTATTCTATTTCGCCAAAAAAACCAAAGCCTTCCGGTTAAAAAAAACGGAATAAAATCGTTGCTGGTTTCCGAAAAAGGATTTTTACCTCATTAAATTTGTATTCCGTGAATTTAACAATAGACATTGGAAACAGCCGTATCAAGGCGGGCGTATTCAATAAAAGTGAACTGATACACTTTTATCAGTTTAACCGACCGGGAATATCTGAACTCAAACGAATTCTCGCTGAATATCCTGAGCTTCGTTTCGCTATCGTATCAAGTGTCGTCTCACATGCAAAAGACATATTAAACTCATTAAGCAACAAACTCAATTGCATTGAGTTAAATTTCAACACCGCTCTTCCCATAAAAAACCTCTACGCCACCCCTGAAACCTTAGGCAACGATCGCCTTGCCGGGGTAGTTGGCGCAAGTAAACGTTTCCCCGGAAAAAATATTTTGGTCATTGATGCGGGAACTTGTCTTAAATTCGATTTCATCAACGCAAATAACGAATACATTGGCGGAGGAATTTCTCCCGGCCTTGAAATGCGTTTTAAGACACTCAATAACTTTACCGATCGTCTCCCTCTACTCGACCCTAAAACAGAATTTGACCGACTCATCGGAACAACCACCACAGAATCTATTCTTAGTGGAGTGCAAAATGGTGTTTTAGCGGAAGTCAGAGGAATTATCTCCCAATATGATGCACAATATGATTCGATTCAATGCGTTCTTACTGGTGGAGATTGGCAATTCTTTGAAAATGGCCTAAAAAACAGCATCTTTGCTGCCCCATCGTTACTGCTTGAAGGACTAAATGAAATTTTACGTTTTAATATTGGAAAAATTAAGGACTAACTTTTTGTTACTGTTCTTTTTTTTGCTCTCGGGTACCGATTTTTTTTCTCAACCTAACACGCAGACTTCAAACCCATTCTCGCGATACGGCATTGGTGAAATTGAAAACAAAGGATTCGCACAACTCTCGGCTATGGGCCGTTCATTCAGTGCTTACGAAAACGATGAGCGCGACTCCATCAATCCGGTTTTTATTAATGTGGCAAACCCCGCCTCACTCTCCTCATTAAAACTTACGGTATTTGAGACCGGCGCAAAAAGTGATTTCAATTTTCTGAGATCAAATTCAAATTCCACCTTTAAAAACAACACCTATCTTAATTACCTATCACTTGCCTTTCCGATCAACAGAAAAACAGGAGTTGCTGCCGGAATTTCTCCTTTTTCAAATGTAGGTTATGAAATTTTAGATTCGAATGAAGTGAGTAATGTTGGAAAAGTCAAAACACTTTACCAGGGTAATGGCGGATTGAGTCAGGTTTTTTTAGGAATGGGTTACCGACCCTTTCAACAAAAAGCTTCCCGGTTTCTGCGCTCTAAACAATACGATTCATTACGAAAAACCCAGCAGTGGGAAACCATTCGGCAAAAACTTTTTTGGTCTAACCTATTAAGTTCCTTTTCTATTGGAGCTAACGCCTATTATTTGTTTGGTGACTTAAATAATACCACAAGTGTGATTTATCCCTCCAATACTAGTTATTTCAATGTTCGCCGCGTAAGAAATACGCGCGTTTCTGATTTCTATTTCAGCTATGGTGCGTTAATTTCCATTCGCATCGATTCAACTTATAAGCGCCGGGCATGTATACAGAGCAATGGGCGCGGACAAGAATACATCGAATTTAAAAAAGACTGTCCGTGCAAAGATTCACTCAATGCTGAAAATTACGAAACACTTTTCCCAAAACGCTTTCGCAAAAGAAGCGAGTGGAAAATCACGCTGGGCGCAACCGCTTATCTGCCTTCTGCCCTGCGAGCTGATTATACCGCTGCGGCATACACCTATAAAACGTTTTCACCAACGCTCGATTTAATTTACGACACTACACTAAACATCAGCAAAACAGGAAGTCTCAATATGCCTCTGCTGATGAGTTTTGGTATGGGCATTCGCAAAGGCACGAAACTGACCATTCTTGCCGATATGAGTATTCAGAATTGGTCTTACTACCGCTTTTTTGATGAAAATCCTGGCCTAAAAAATAGTGTTCGGTATTCTCTTGGATTTCAGTATGTCAAGAACGGAGATGTAAAACGTGTTCGCGAAATGTTGCGACAGAAAACAATGATTCGAGGCGGTGCGTTTTACAATGCAGGTTATCTTGATTTGAAAAACACGCCAATTACAGAGTACGGAATTTCATTTGGGTTCGGATTCCCGCTTGGAAGATGGGTGTGGAATCACGCCAATATATCCGCTGAGCTTGGAAAAATGGGAACGACACAAAACAACCTAATTCAGACTAACTTTGCCCGACTGACTATAGGACTCACGTTGAATCAAAAATGGTTTGTAAAACGCGTCATTGATTAATGCGATTTCTGTTTTTTTTCTTCTTGATTTCCGGATTGATGCTTGCCATCGCTTGTCAAAATGATGTGCATGATGTAGAGCGCGTAGCAGGTAAAAAGGAATCCTTCGCCACAATAGCCGGAAAAGAAGTGGATATGGATTATGTAGATTCAGGTCTTGTGAGATTAAAGCTGCACGCGGGTTTACTGAAACGTTATGAATTCAATGTGAAAGAGCCGTATTATGAAATTGACAGCGGTCTTAAAATAATTTTTTTTGATAAGGACGGCAAAGAAACTTCAACATTAAGTTCACGTTACGGGATTTATTACGAAAGTTCAAAACGCGTAGAAGTGCGATACAATGTAGTTGTAACGAACCGAGAAGGAAAACGCCTGGAAACCGAAAAACTTTCGTGGAGGGAGAATGACAGCATCCGCAACGAAGGCGATGCTTATCTGATTGAAAACGACCGACGCATGCACGGAAAAAAACTGATTGCCTCCAACGATTTTTCTCATATGGAACTGGAAGATTATGTGATTCAGATTCCGGTAGAAAGTTTTGAAAAAAACGAAAAAGAAAATCCATGAAAACATATTTTAAAATAATGGGTTGGGTATATCTTGTTGCTGCAGTACTTTCTGTAGTATTTACCATCTACTTTCAGGTGAAAGGTTTGCGACAAGAAGCCATATTATGTTTATTTACACTATTTATCAGCGCTATAATGCTGGGCCTTCGCAACTGGCAGCAAAAACGCATGGACAAACTGGAAAAATTTTTACAGGAAAAAGAAGCATCAAATTCAAAAAAGACTAATCAAAAAAAGTGATTATACCACATAAATCAGGTTTTGTAAACATAATTGGCGTACCTAACGTAGGAAAATCTACCTTATGCAATGTATTGGTGGGTGAACGATTGTCCATCATTACCTCCAAAGCACAAACCACGCGGCACCGCATCTTCGGTATCCTGAATCATGAAAACTATCAGATTGTTTTTTCGGACACCCCTGGCATCTTAAAACCTTCCTATAAACTGCACGAAAAAATGATGCATTCCGTTTCCGAAGCGTTTCAGGATGCGGATGTATTTTTATTTATAACAGATATTTTTGATGACAGTGTGCCTGATGAAAGTTATATTTTAAAGCTTCAGCATACGCAGTCGCCGGTAATAATTATCCTGAATAAAATCGACCTTACGAATGATCAAAAAATAGAAGAGAAAAAAAAGATCTGGAACGATTTACTTCCCAACGCGGTACTTCTCCCCATCTCCGCATTAAAGCAAACAGGAACTGAAAAAATTTTGCCACTGTTGCTTGAATTTCTTCCTGAAGGTCCCGCCTACTACGAAAAAGATCAGCTCACCGATAAAACGGAACGTTTTTTTGTATCGGAAATCATCCGCGAAAAAATTTTACTGAACTACAAAAAGGAAATTCCTTACGCCTGCGAAGTTGCAGTGATGGCATTTAAGGAGGAAGAAAATATTATTCGTATTGATGCCAACATACTCGTAGAACGTGAAACGCAGAAAGGCATAATCATCGGGCATAAAGGAGAAGCATTAAAAAAAACCGGAACTGCTGCGCGTTTAGAGGCAGAAAAATTCTTCGGAAAAAAAATTCACCTCCAACTTTTTGTAAAGGTGGATAAGGACTGGCGCAACGACGAAACAAAACTTAACCGATACGGTTACCGTTAATCCGCATCAGAATTACGCTGCTTCGCGAACGAAGGATGCGTTTCCTTTTCCTGCCAGCAAGAGCAATTCAGAAAAATCATTCAAAAAAGCTTCGCCCGAATACCCCATTTTTCGGGCTTGTTCATGATACCAGATAGAAACACTGCACATCCGCAGACATTTCTCCGTATCACCAAGCGTTTTATACAGTCGTGCCTGATAAAAACATTTTGTTGCTTTTACTCGAAAAACAAGTTTTGCTATTGAATTTTCAAAACTGTTTCCGCTTTTACTACTGTTCTGCTGATTGATAAGTTGCATAATCTTTTTTTACAAGAGTACGCCTGCCGCTGCGACAAAATGTGTCGTAGTAAATTTAAGCTTGTATTTTAATCAATTCGTCATCGGCACTTCCATCACCAACAGTGATGAAACCTTGCTTTCCGCCTGAATAGAAAATGAACTCATTCCCGTAATTTCAACGGCATCTCGACGCAACAGTCGCACGGAGCCAATTTGACTTTCTCCTTCTATCTGCATTACATAAACACCGTTTCCGCTTTGTTTCAGATCATAGATTGCGGTATTCCCTTCATCAAGATCAATTAAATGAAACCAAGCACGCTGATGAATCCACATTCCTTCAGTGGTTTCACCTTTCGGTGAGACGATGCATTGAAATGTATTTTTTCTACTGGAAGCAGGAATTGTTTGCTGATCGTAACGCGGTGCCACATTTTTGGTGTCGGGAAATAACCAAATCTGAAATAAGGTGCAGGATTCGGTTGAGTGATGGTTGAATTCCGAATGAAAAATACCGGTACCGGCACTCATCACCTGAATATCTCCTGCCCTGATAACGCCGTGATTACCCATGCTGTCTTTGTGCTCCAGTGCCCCGGAAAAAGGAATCGTAATAATTTCCATGTTATCGTGGGGATGCATCCCAAAACCCGCACCTCCGGCAATTCGGTCGTCGTTCAATACGCGCAGTACCCCAAAATGCATTCGGGAAGGATCATAATATCCTGCAAATGAAAAAGAATGATGCGCATCCAGCCAGCCATGATTGGCATGTCCACGAGTATTTGACTTAATTAATTGAATATTCTCCATTTGTCCTTTTTAAAAAAAATCGCGATAAAAGTTATGCATCGAAGAACGAATAGCGAAATAAACAAAAGGAAATTTTTGTTTACCGTTGATTTCATTCTGAAGTTGCGTATAGATACAACCAGCTTCTACTCGAAGATTAATTTCAGGCACCAAATAATAGGCTATTTTAGCTTCTGCCTGCATATACTCCGTTCTTACTCCCTGACCAATAAAATGTCCGTAATCCTGTGGATTTCCGTTTGCCAGTTTAGGCCGATTGATATAAGAGAGCATAACATTTTGACCCATGCTTACAGTTGAAGAAAGCGAATCCCTTCCGATACGCGCAACAACACCCTTCAGCAAAAAATTCCAACGCCCTTTGCGATAAGAAATGATTCCAATCGCTTCCTTAAAATTCGCGCCAAAAGGATGCGCAAGGGGTTGGTTGAAATGTGAATAACTTTGTTGCGGACTTCCGTGAGAGTAAGTATACGGCCGCACAACGTTGATTTCACCTTGTAAGGTAAGATTTTTAATTCTGAATGCATTAATATATTTCATTCCGGCCTGAACACCTTGTTTATTCGCCCACCAGCCTTTACGTGCTCTTATTTCCTTCACATAAAATTCATCAGCAGCAGCTTGTGCATACAATTTCAGCGTTTTAAATAATTTCCAGGAAAAATTTATTCCAACAAAAGCATTGTCGGATGATCCCAGCGAATATTCGATTGGTCGGAAGAAAATAACTGGATTCAAATAATTAACATCAAAAATCCGAACTCGATTACTATCGGTTCCCTGCCAGATTATATTTTCAAAGAGTGAGATATTTAAATTTTTATTTATGTTCCAGCTGAGGTAATGAAAGGTGCCGAACTTATTTAAAAAATCGGAGCGAACACCATTCGCATGGTAGATGTCTTGCATCCAGGAATACCAACAGGAATATTGAAGGTTCCAAATGTTGATTGTGGAACGGAAATATGGATAATTATTTGCCGCATCACTCAATAAAAGGCTTCGATAGCCATCACCGATAAAATGTTTATCCTTGCCAATTTGAAAATTGAATAAATTTTTTGTGGAATAGGAAAGGTATCCGGAAAAATTTGCCCATTGATACCTATCAAAATTACCATATGCAATTCCCATTCCCGGAAGTATACCAAATGTTTTCACCACCGTATCCGTAAAAGCGGGATAAGTTGCTTGGCCGCCGAGAGCAGTAATTGATGCAGTAAAATTCTTTCCACTATTAAAACGCAGCATTGCCCCGCCTCCGATTTCGGTAAACAGTTTCTGACGAGAAATATCATATCCACTTTGCAAATCAACTAGAGGCAAAACCAAACATGGTGAATTAAACTTTTCAAGATTTGCTCTGCGTATTTTTGTAAAAAAAATTGACTTAGAGCTCGGCAGTGAATCATGAAAGTCTTTTAGCGTAACGAAAAGATAAGGCCGGAATGAAGAGTGAAATTGCGTGTTGGGATGCTGAATAAAATAATTATCGATGAGCTGATTTTGTTCATTCAGCAAAAAATTATTTTCACTGTTAGCTCGATCTTGGGCAAAACAACTAAGCGAACAAAATAAAATACAAAATGTAAACGCGTGATATCGCAAATACTTATTCATATTCGGCAATTTCTTGCTCACTGATTTCATCTTGCGCGATTTGATTTTTTTTGGAACCGGTCTTTCTAATCCTGCATATAATTTCTAGTGCCAAAGTACATAGCAAAGCATAAGCAATTAAAATAATTAATGAAACGCCCGGAAAATTATATAAAGGGAAACTGATCAGTGAAATAAGAATAGCAGCCACGCTGAAAATATAAATCAAAATAGCAGTTTTAACATGACTGAATCCACATGCTAAAATTCGATGATGCAAATGGTTTTTATCCGCTGAAAAAGGCGATTGACCGCTAAAAGCACGTATAGTAAAAATACGCAGTGTATCCGCTAACGGATAAAATATGGCTGCAATGGCGAACACAGGCTTGGATAGATAGAGAATATTTCCGTTTAGTTGTGAAGGGGGATACTCAATGAGTTTTATTGATAGGATACACAGTAATAATCCAATGGTCAGTGAACCTGAATCGCCCATGAAAATTTTTGCGGGAGAAAAATTAAAAATTAAAAAACCAATTAAAGATCCTGCCAATGAAAAAGCCAGACAAGCCAAAACATAATCGTTGGCAAAAATAAACCATGTACCCATAGCAGAACTGGAAATGAAGCCTACACCTGCAGCCAGCCCATCAACTCCGTCAATCAGGTTAAAACCGTTCACCACCACGACATATGTAAATAATGAAAGAAATATGCTCGCCCATTCCGGTATTACTTCGATCCCGAAAATTCCATGCAGGCTGGTTATGCGAATACCCCCTATTTGAACCAGCATTAGACCTACCAAGACATGGGCAATTAATTTTTTAATTGGTGAAGTACCTATAATATCATCCTTTACACCCACAAAAAACAAAATCAGCAATGTTGCGATGATTAATTTGAATTCATGAACATTCTGTTTCACACGTTCCATATTTTCATTTAAGCCGTCCACACTAAACCATAATGAAAATGAAAATAATGTGGCAGCAAAAATGATGATGCCTCCAATTGTTGGGACTACACGTTTATGGATTTTCCTTCCTCCCGGTTCGTCAAATAGTCGCTTAAGTATTGCCACTTTAATGAGCGGGGGTGTACAGTAAAGTACCAATAAAAAAGAAGTTACAAAAACTAAAATTAATACGGGCATCATGGGATCTGATTTATCATTTGTGACATTTTAATAATCCCAATACGTATTGAATAGAGAGGTACTGCATCCTACAAATACAAAGTTACAAAAACGCGGGTTTGAACCGGTAGCAATTTGCTGCGTACGGTAAAGGAACCCTGCGTAAATATTCAAATTTGTTTTGGGATTCATTAAACAACCTATTTTTCCCTCGGCAATTGCGGTTTGTGATTCAATTCCCTGATACAAACTTTGAGAAGGAAGGGCGGGATTAAAATCAGAAACAAAAATGTTCTGACCATAATTGGTTCCCAAATTTAAACCTTGCTGCAAGTAATTCATTTTACCCTGAATGAATATACGCTTGTAACGATAGGCTAACAAAATGAGCGTTTCACTGAAATTAGCGCCTGCAGGATGCGCCAATGATTGTGCGTAATGAGTGTAGGATTGTCCTGGATCAGTTGAAGAATAGGTAAAGGGGCGAACAGAATTATATTCAACCTGTAAAAACAAACCTTTTGCTGAAAATAAGTCAAACAGTTTTACTCCGGCCTGCCATCCTGTTTTGTTAGTTACTGAATTTTTCTGCCCGAACTCATCCACCACAATTTGCCCGTAAACCATCAATCTTTTAAGCGGCTTCAAATTCAAATCAACTCCTGTCAAAATATTTCGGGAGTCCTGAGCGCCATAAAGGGCAAGATTGGAAAAAATAACCGGATTTAAATAAGAAACATCAAGGTTCAGTCGGTTCATGCTGTCAGACTTGGTCCAGATCAATGATTGAAAGAAGGAAAGATTAATTTTTTTATGAAGTTGCATGCTAAGCAAATGAAATGCCGCAGGTTTTTTTTGAAAGATGCGCTCAGTACCGACCGGAATTTTAGCATCGCCTCCCGTAAGATTCATTAGCAATGCATAAATGGAAGTATACTGGATTTTATTTTTAAAAAATCGGGTTTCAATTCGTGCATAAGGGTAATTGAATGAATTATCTGACAGAAGCAAAGAGCGATAACCATTTCCAACTTTATGCTTGCCATGCCCCGCCTGAAGGAAAACACGATGGTTTACACGATATAAAACATAAGCGGAGGCCATAGCATAATCATATCCATTTGACGTAAAATTTTTCCATCTGCCGTTACCTGGAATTACTTTTGATTGTTGCGCAATCGCATCCTGATACTCAAGAAGTGTGGCCTGATTTTCCAGAAATACCGACTCAAATTGAAATTTTTCAGAAACCCCTCCGTGAATTAAAATTCCGCGGGTATTCTGAAATATTTTTTCACCGCTTGTATCATTTAGGTCAAGACCACCTTTAAAATCCATCAATGGTGAAATGTCAAGTTGAAAATCTCTTTCCATCCCATTAATGGTATCCTTTTTTCGTAATTCAATAAAATCTTCATTGAATAATTTTCGTGAGGCGTAATTTTTTTTATCCAGTTTTAAATCATCTGATCGTTTTTGATAATTCATTCCAAAATGTAATGACGGTAATAAACCGGAGTGAAAACCGGAATTAGAATCGGAAATTTGCTGAAGACGAAAAACCTCTTGATCGAAAAAATAATTTCCAGGCGCTATCAATGTCTGGGAATCGAGTTTCTGCAGAACAAGAAAAAAAATTATGTAAAAGAAACGATTCACAAATTTGAAAATCACAACTTAACGCATTTTTACGTAAGCTGATTGAATAAAATCTTGATAAACAGAATGAATTCCTTCTTCCAATTCAATTTTATGTTTCCAGCCCAACGCGTGTAGTTTACTTACATCTAATAATTTCTTGTGTGTACCATCAGGTTTTGATTCATTCAACTTAATTTCCCCTCGGAATCCGACAATGTCTTTAATTAAAAGCGCTAAGTTCAGAATGCTTATGTCATGCCCTACCCCAATATTTACATGCTCTTCGCCCTCATAGTGTTGCATTAAAAAAACACAGGCATCTGCCATGTCATCGGCGTGCATAAACTCACGCATGGGCTTTCCGCTGCCCCATACCTCAACAAAATCGTTGTTATTTTCCTTGGCTTCATGAAACTTTCTGATCAATGCCGGAAGTACATGAGAATTTTCAGGGTGATAATTATCGTTTGGTCCGTATAAATTTGTTGGCATCGCAGAGATGAAATTACATCCGTATTGTCGTTTGTAGCTTTCACACAATTTTATCCCCGCAATTTTAGCGATAGCATATGGCTCGTTGGTGAACTCAAGTTCACTTGTCAGCAGATATGATTCTTTGAGGGGTTGGGGAGCAAGTTTCGGGTAAATGCAAGATGAGCCAAGGAATAATAGCTTTTTTACTTTTTGCAAATGAGCAGCATGAATCACGTTGCATTCAATCATCAGGTTTTCATAAATGAAATCTGCCCGATATTGATTGTTAGCTTGTATTCCACCTACCTTGGCTGCGGCCAGAAAAACGTAATGCGGTTTTTCTTCTTCAAAAAAATCATTCGTTGCTTTTTGGTCTTTTAAATCAAGCTGTTCAGATGTTCGGGTGAGAATATTTGAAAATCCTTTTTGTTGCAAATTGCGAACCAGTGCCGAACCGACCATCCCACGGTGGCCGGCAACATAAATTTTTGAATCGTACCGAAGCATGCTTATTCGTGAAAATTCATGATTTTATGCCCGCCATCCAATAAGTACTTATCCCTTTTAAACAACTCTATATCACTCTTCACCATTTCCGTCAACAATTCTTCCACAGTGTACTTCGGTTCCCATCCCAGTTTTTCCTTTGCTTTAGCATAATCGCCAACGAGCAAATCAACTTCAGCGGGACGAAAATATTTTGGATCAATTTCAACCAGCACTTTTCCGTTTGCGCTGTTGATTCCTTTTTCATTAACATCTTTTCCCTTCCACTCAAGAGAAATTCCAATTTCAGCAAAACTTAATTCAATAAATTTTCGCACGGAAATTTTCCTGTTGGTTGCAAGCACAAAATCATCAGGTTCATCTGCCTGTAGCATTCTCCACATGCCTTCCACATAATCACGTGCATGGCCCCAGTCGCGTTCGGCATCTAAATTCCCCATGTAAATTTTTTCTTGAAGTCCTAATGAAATTTTAGCTACCCCACGCGTTATTTTTCTTGTTACAAAAGTTTCACCACGAATCGGTGATTCGTGGTTAAAAAGGATTCCATTACAAGCAAACATACCATAAGCTTCTCGGTAATTCTTAGTAATCCAAAAGGCATAAAGTTTAGCCACACCGTAAGGGGAGCGTGGATAGAAAGGTGTTTTCTCTGTTTGAGGAATTTCCTGAACCAAGCCATACAACTCTGATGTCGAGGCCTGATAAAAACGCGTCTTTTTCTCCATGCCTAAAATACGCATAGCTTCGAGTATACGAAGTGTTCCAACCGCATCGGCATTGGCTGTATATTCGGGTGTTTCGAAAGAAACCTTTACATGAGATTGCGCAGCAAGATTATAAATTTCATTGGGCTGCACTTCCTGAATGATTCTGATTAAATTGGTTGAATCTGTTAAATCACCGTAATGCAATTTAAGTCGTGTGTTTTTCTCGTGCGGATCACTATAAAGGTGATCAATGCGGTCAGTGTTAAAAAGTGAACTTCTGCGCTTTATGCCGTGCACTTCATAACCTTTATTCAACAACAACTCTGATAAATAAGCCCCGTCCTGTCCGGTTACGCCGGTAATCAATGCCACTTTACTCATAGTGATTTATATAAGGCGAAGTTAGTAAGATTTACGCAAAAAACAGGGGAAACGCAAGTGGAAGCTATAAATTTTACTCATGTAATAATTCCATTTTTCTTTTCGAATTCAAAAGAAACCTCATTACCTTTAATCCACTCAATTTTTTTGTCGGATTCTACTATCATACATTTTCGGGACTGGCTAGGAATTAACGGGCCTTTACTGATTGCGGGCCCTTGTGGTGCTGAAAGCGAAGCACAGGTAATTGAAACCGCGCGTGGTATTTCAGCTTCAGGAAAAGTTGCGCTCTTTCGAGCCGGCATATGGAAACCACGAACGCGACCAAATTCGTTTGAAGGAGTTGGAGAAGAAGCGCTGAAATGGCTGCAGCGTGTGAAACGTGAATTCGGGCTTAAGACAACCGTGGAAGTGGCAACCAGCAAACATGTAGAATTGGCCTTGAAATATGATGTAGATGTATTGTGGATAGGCGCACGAACTACAGTCAACCCGTTTTCAGTGCAGGAAATTGCAGATAATTTGCGAGGTTGTGATGTGCCTGTTCTTGTAAAAAATCCGGTTCATGCAGATGTTCATTTGTGGGTAGGCGCAATAGAACGGGTGAGGCAGGCAGGAGTTCAAAAATTAATCGCGGTGCACCGAGGGTTTTACAATCCGAGACAAACAAAATTTCGAAATGATCCGATGTGGGAATTGGTAATTGAGTTAAAAACGCAACTCCCTCAGCTACCTGTTGTCTGCGATCCCTCACACATCAGCGGCAACCGAAATTTACTTCAGTCAACCGCACAAAAGGCCATTGACCTTGGTATGGAAGGATTGATGATTGAAACACATTTTAACCCCGAAGCTGCATTAAGTGATGCTGCACAACAAATTACACCGTTGCAACTGAACACATTAATCGACTCTTTAATCTTTCGACATTCGTATTCGGATAGCAAAGAATTCAGAGATAAACTCCAGGAGTTGAGAAATAGTATTGACGAACTTGATGAAGAACTTATTTTATTACTAAAACGAAGAGATTCGCTTATTGAACAAATTGGAACCTATAAAAAAGAACATCACATTACCATTTTTCAGCTGGAACGTTGGATGGAAATTTTACGCACGCGCAGCGTTTCAGCCGCAGAAAAAGGCTTCCCAAAAGATTTCATAGAAAAATTATGTTTGCTGCTTCACGAAGAAAGCATCCGCAGGCAAAATGAAATTCTGAACAGTTAATTTTCTCAGAATTTTATAAAGTCAAGTGTTCGCCTGAAAAACTCCTGAGGTTTTTCTGCATGCAGCCAATGTCCGGCACCTGAAATTTCATCAATTGTAACATGATGAAAAATTGACTGAATGAGATTTCGATCTGACTCAGTGATGTAATCAGATTTTGATCCGCGTAAAAATAATGCCGGTGTTTCACTCGTGCCCTTTGGAATGCCTTCGTTTACCTGCTGAATTTGACGGCTGATTACCGCTAAATTAAAACGCCATGAAAAAATCTGTTTTCCAAAATCGGGATGCTCCTCAGTAATTCGATACAAATTTTTAAGTAAAAATTGCTGGGTTCCAAAATCCAAACCATAGGCCATCAATTGTTGTTCTGCTTCTCCACGTGTTTTAATTTGAGTTAAAGAAATACTTAGCAGCGCTTCCAGCACTTGGGTGTGATGAGGCATATACATTCGTGGTGAAATATCCGCAACGATAATTTTTTCGGCAGCATTCGGATTAAGCAAATCAAAATGCATCACTGTTTTTCCTCCCATACTATGGCCTAGTAAAATCGGTTTAGCGATATTTTCTGAAGCAATTAAAGTTGCCAGGTCTTTTGCCATAACAGTATAATTCCACTCCTCAGACCAAAATGAAAGGCCATGATTACGCTGATCAACCGCATAAACTTGCAATCCTTCTTCTGAATACCGTTTTGCGAGAGTACCCCAATTATCGCTCTGGCCAAACAACCCATGAAGAATAATCAAAGGTTTACCATGCCCGTATTTTCTAAAAAACAACGACATCTTAAAAATGAATCAAGCAACGCTTATACAATTGAACCGTGTTTTCCAAACCATAGTATAAAGCGTCGGCAATTAACGCATGCCCAATGGAAACTTCATCTAGCGTAGGTATACAGAATGAAAAAAACTTCAGATTTTGCAAGTTAAGGTCATGGCCTGCATTTAACCCTAAACCGCAATTAACTGCGCAGGCTGCAGCATTAAGGTAAGGTAAAATCGCCGCCTCGCGGTTTATTGAATATTCGCGCGCATAATTTTCAGTGTACAACTCTACCCGATCAGCTCCTGTACTTGCTGCAGCTTCGATATGTTTACAATCCGCATCAATAAAAATACTGGTCCGTATTTCAGCCTTTTTTAATTCAGTAATTACTTCTTTCAAGTAAGATTGATGTTTGATTGTGTCCCACCCATGATTAGATGTCAATTGACCGCGATTATCAGGAACTAATGTTACTTGTGTCGGACGATTACGCATCACCACCTCAATGAAAGCATGTTCACGTGGATTCCCTTCAATATTAAATTCTGTTTTCAATTGATTTGTAAGTTCTTCCACATCAGTGTAACGAATGTGCCGCTCATCGGGACGAGGATGCACTGTAATGCCATCCGCACCAAAACGCTCAATATCTTTTGCCGTTTTGATTAAGTCCGGAATATTGCCACCTCTTGCATTCCGCAAAGTGGCAATTTTATTAATATTTACACTCAGTTTCGTCACTAACAAATTACATTGTAAAGTTACAAATATGCGTAAATCAAATTTTGTGTATCTGATTATTTTATTGGCAAGCAAAAAATTTAAGGGGGATTCTTTTTATTACCTTTGTTTCGTTATAGAGGAAGAATGATTGCCCAAGAATTAACCACCAACGAAATTCCATCACTGAAATATACAGACTCAGTTGAGCTTGCGTTGGACTGGATGGAAGAATTCAAGGTAACTCACCTTGTAATCATGCATGAAAAAGAATATCTGGGAATCATCGCTGAAGAATTATTGTTGAACCAGCCGGATGCTGAAATTCCGCTTGCTGAATTAAGTTCACAATTAATTCGCCCAATTTTACGCAAAGAACAGCATGCATACGACGCTATTAAATTAATGAGCAAGCTGAACCTGTCTGTGTTACCGGTGGTAGATGACAACGATGAAGTTACGGGGATTATCACCCAAAAAAGTGTATTCGAAAAAATGGCAGGTATTACCAGTGCGCAAGAGCCTGGGGGGATTATCGTATTACAAATGCCTTCCGTTGATTACAACCTGACACAAATTGCGGGAATCGTTGAGACCAATGAAGCAAAAATTTTAAGTTTGAATGTACTATCAACGCCAGAGCATCGCGAAATTGAAGTTACCATAAAAATTAACCGAGAAGACCTGTCCCGTATTTTGCAAACCTTTAACCGTTACAATTACGTAATAAAAGCACATTACCATCAGAGTCAGTTTGAAGATGACTTATTGAACCGTTACAATGAGTTCATGCGAATATTCAATATCTGACTTATTGTGTTGGTAACTGAAAAGCATTTTCTAATTTTATACCATGCGTATTGCTGTATATGCTCGCCCTACTCCTGATAATCAACCAGATTATTTGCGTTTATTGCACAAGCAACTTTCTCCACACGGCGTCAACCTTGTGGTTTACGAACCTTATTATCAGTGGCTGAGGCAAACGTATAACTTTGAAATTGAACTTCCCGTATTTACATCCGAGTTCGTTCAGGATGCTTCGGTTGAAATGGTGATTTCTTTTGGAGGCGACGGAACAATGCTGGAAACTTTAAAGTTTGTACGCAAAAGTATGGTTCCGGTTTTAGGTGTAAACACCGGAAGGTTGGGTTTTTTGGCTAGCGTTGCAAAACAAGATCTTGAAGAAGTAACAGGAAAAATACTCGAGCGAAAATTTGAACTTGACAAACGTTCAGTGCTTGAACTCGTTAAAGGGCAGGAACTTTTTGGCGGACTTCCCTATGCATTAAATGAAATAACGGTGCATAAAAAAGATTCATCATCCATGATTTCCATTGACGCCTTCGTGGATAATGAATTTTTAAATTCATACTGGGCAGATGGACTGATTGTAAGTACTGCGACTGGTTCAACTGCCTATTCATTAAGTTGCGGAGGCCCAATTATTATTCCCGGTTCTGGAAATTTTTGCATTACCCCAATTGCGCCGCACAATTTAAATGTTCGCCCTATTGTGCTTGGTAATAATCACGAATTGACTTTAATGGTAAAAGGCCGCGCCCAGGAATTTATGGTTTCACTTGACTCGAGAAATGCTGTAATAGATAATACGCGAAAACTGATTGTGAAAAGAGCGGATTTTACGTTTAATCTTTTGAAACTGGAAGGAATCAGTTTCTTCAACACGCTTCGAAACAAATTGTTGTGGGGACTGGACAAACGCAACTGATTACTTCAGTACGTCTTTATAACGAAAAATATACTCTAATATTTCTTCGCGTCCAACCACCTTTTCTGCTGAAGTAAGAATAATGTCGGGAATTTCTTCCCACCATTCACCTAAGGCTTTACGAAAAGCCGCTAGATTTTTTTGTAATTGCTGTCGGGTGAGTTTATCCGTTTTTGTGAATATTATCACAAAGGGAATATTATTTTCTCCACACCAGTTCATAAATTCTGCATCAATTTGTTGCAGGGGCAATCGGGAATCCACCAGTACAAACAAGTTTATCAGGCGCTCTCTTTTACTGCAATAATCTGAAATAATTTTTTCGAAAATTTGCTTCTCTGTTTTACCGACACGCGCGTAACCATATCCCGGCAAGTCTACTAAAAACCAGTCCTCGTTGATAAGAAAAAAATTAATGAGCTTTGTCTTTCCGGGTGTTGAAGATGTTTTTGCCAGGTTTTTGGTTGAACACAATAAGTTTATCAGAGATGATTTCCCTACATTACTTCTACCAATAAAGGCAAACTCCGCGAATTGTGTTTTCGGACAACCCGAAATTTTGGCGGCACTCATAAAAAAGCGGGATGAAGAAATTTTCACAATAATGAAATAAAAAATTTAATGTGAATCGTGGCCATTGTAAATTCTGAATCCGATTAATCCGTCTTTAAAATGATAAATTACTGTGTCGCCATAAGGTGCATTCGCACTTTCAAAAGTACGGATATTCCAGAAGCCGGAGAGCGCATCATCTTTTAAATATATGGTTGTAAGTTTTGCCCAGTCGTCTTTTTCATAGCGTACTATTTGGTAGGCTTCAGCATGTGAGCTAAATGAAATGAAGTTCAGCCATAATAGCAAAGCAACTTGACCAAGCCCGATAACAGTTGAAAGAAATGCGCGGTCGGTAACATCCAGTATTTTGTACTTTTTTTTCAGGATGAAAGTATTCATGATACCAATTAGTAAAAGCATCACGGCTAAGGCATATATACTGACGAGCGTAATGCGTAATAAAAAACCTATTGAACCGATTGAGAAAAAAAACAAAACAACAAGCCAACCGATAAAACGGTTGCTTTTTAATAAATATTTTTTTTTATGTTGTTCTAATAATTGTCTGTAGGTGATTTTTTTTGGCCTGAAGAGTCGGTAAAGTAAAAATACACTGATGAGCAGTACACCGATTCCGACAAGTAAAAAAATAACCAACCATCCATATCCCATTTTACAAAGTTAGAACAAGAATGGAAGAAAGAGGCGAAATGTTCTGTAACGGAATTAAATAGCTCTATGAATAAACTCGATGAAAAACGCTATTTACAAAAAAAACGAGAACATAAAAATAATTTCATTTTATGGGTCGCTGCAGTATACGAATCGACATTTTTACATCCTTTTTTGGTCGGTCGTTAGCGTCTGTTTCGGACATAATAATTCTATCCAGGACATCTAACCCTTCATACACATCGCCAAAAACAGTGTAATGCGAATCCAAATGTGGGGTTCCACCTATTTTCTTATAAACGTTTCGTTCATATTCAGGAATGCGGTAGTGGCTTGATTGTGAATAAACCGGGTTTACAAGCGAGTCTATTTTTTCCTGAAGCAGAGATAATGAATCTGTGCGCCGCGCATTTATTTTCACACGCTCAAATGTAGTCCGCAAGTTTTTATTTTCAGGTAATGCCAATATACTATCACTTATCCTTTTAATCAAATCACGATTAATACGTCTTTCATTTTTTTCCAGAGAAGCATCATCATGTATTTTCCCCTGAACAATATAAAACTGGCAACCACTGCTCTCTTTCAATGGATTAACATCATCCCCGTCACGCGCTGCAGCAAGTGCACCCTTTTTATGAAAAATTATCTGAGGTTTGAATTCAGCCGGCAACGTATAACCATTCCCGCCATCACCTAACAATTTTCCTTCATTGGCTGTTTTTGAATCCGGATCTCCACCCTGAATAACAAAATTTTTTATTACCCGATGAAATAATAACCCTTCAAAAAAACCACTGTCTATTAACTTTACCATATTATCGCGGTGTTTTGGTGTTTCGTTAAAGAGTTTTGCTCTCATTACCCCAAATTCGGTTGTAATTTCAATAAGGTAAACATCCTTTGGCTGTAGCTGGGGAGTTGCCGTACTGGTTTCAAAGTTGCGGGGCAGCCGTGGGTGGCGATTCTTTGATCGGCAAGAAAAAAGTGAAAGCACACAAACAAGTGAAAAAAGATAATATTTTGCCATTCGGTGTCTTTTTATTACTTTCGTTAGTGTAATTTTCACTGGTTTAAAAACACAAATTTACCTTATATGAACTTGATTTCTAAATCTATTTTTTCATTTTTACTTGTTTTGAGTTTAATGATTGCGGGAACTTCCTGTAATCATGACAAATCATGTAAAGCTGTAATAAAAGTTGTTGATATAGATGGAAGTACGCCTGTTGGCGATGCTAAAGTTGAACTTTTCGCTACAATCAGTACAGTAAGCGGTCCTGTTACTGCAGATTTAAAAGCTGAAGGCGTTACCGGAAGCGATGGTACGGCCGAATTTCAATTTAAGCTACCTGCCATTTTAGATATTCGGGCAACAAAAGGCTCCAAAGTTGCCACCGGTATTATTAAGCTGGAAGAAAAAGAAACCGTAAAAAAAACGGTACAAATGCAATAATTCAATAATTTTTTTCTGTGAAATTATCTATCCGAACAAATTTTGTTCGGATTTTTTTTTACAAAAACTCGTGTTTACGGAAATAATCTATTACTGCCTCGTGAATCAATTTATTTTGTTGTTTAGCATCAATTGCAGGTAACAACTCATTGAGTTTCCAATGCGGCCATCCGTCAGGATCCCTTCCTTCAAAGGTATAATACCCGTAAGATTCCAGAAGTGTACAAACGGCAACGTGCATTAAATTCACCTTATCATCTTTTTTAAACTTTTTATGAAGTTTTCCGAGTTCCTGCAATCCGATTAAAAATAAAATATCGGCTATGTCCATCTCATGCCCAAAACGCTGTTTTAACTTCTCCTGTAATATATCCCAATCACTTTTCATAGCACAAAAGTAAATTATAAAAGAAGAAATTTTATGTATTGAATAAACAAATTCTATGAACGAACCAAAATGTCAAAAGGATTACATACAACCGTAAATTAACGCCCCAAGGTTGAAAAACAATTCATTTTTCTACAAGGTTTTTAAAAGTTGAAACTACTTTTGAGTATGAATGCATTAGACATTGTAATCCTAATTCCGCTGGCGTGGGGGATATTTATCGGTTACAGAAAAGGATTTGTGAAACAAATCGGTGGTTTGATTTTTTTAATTGCCGGGATTTGGGTTGCTGTTAACTATTCCAAACAATTAAATTCATGGTTTTCGTTTGCAGGAGAAGTAAGTGGTATTGTGGCCTTCATTTTTATTATTGTTTGCGCTGTTCTATTAGGTGTTTTGACTACGTGGTTACTGAAGAAACTGCTTGAAAAAATGACCTTGGGTACAATAAACAAAATTGCCGGGGGATTTTTCGGACTCATCAAATATGGTCTGGTATTAAGCCTAGTGCTGAAAATAATGGTGAGCATCGGAGAAAAATTTCCTAAACTTGATGTCAGTTCAAGGGATACATCCATTTTTTATCCCTTCGTAAGCCAAATTGGCCCCTTTATACTTCCGGAAATGGAAAAAACGTTGAATTTTCTTGTTGAAAAAAATAATGCGCCTGAATTGGATAAAGAATAACACAACAGAAAAATTTACGCTTCTGCTCGTTCTTGTCATTTCTGTATGGGTAGGGTCAAATATTTCGTGGGGAAAAGATCGGTGGAAGGGTATTTTGGAAAGTGATGCTCGGGGCTATTATGCTTATTTACCGTCAATTTTTATTTATCAGGATCTGAATTTTGATTTTTTTGAAAAAATTGAAAACGGTGAGTATCATGATCGGCATTACTATTATGATTACCGGGTGAAAATAAATGGCAATTCAATCAATAAATACTGGATTGGCACTTCCGTTTGTGAGCTTCCGTTTTTTCTATCGGCTCACGGGATCACATTACTGACAGGCGGAAAAGCGGATGGTTATTCAAAATTATACCCAATATTCATAAATCTCTCCGGTATTTTTTACGCGATGGCAGGCTTATTTTTCCTGACACAACTTTTACAATTGTATGGCATTAGTTCAGCAAACAAAAACCTGTCGGTAGTTTTCGTTTTTTTTGGCACAAACTTATTTTATTACGCCGTGGTTGAACCCGGAATGAGTCATGTTTATTCGTTCGCAGTCATCACACTTTTTGTTTACCTGTTGAAATTGTTTTTTGAAGCTCCTTCTTCAAAAATGTTAATTCTAATTTCAATTTTACTCGGTCTGATATTTTTAATTCGTCCGCAAAACATGGTAATCTTGTTTATTGTACCGCTTGCTGCGGGTAACAAAGAAAAACTGAAGGCAGCGTTCAATTGGGTTTTATCAGATTTTTCCTTACTAGTAAAAGTGCTTCTACTATTTTTTAGCATTGGTAGTATTCAACTCTTCTATTACAAAATAGCATGTGGAACATTCATCGTTGACTCTTACCCCGGCGAATCTTTCAATTTTCTTGCACCTCATTTTTTTGAAATCTTTTTTAGTTTCAAAAAAGGTCTTTTTGTTTACACTCCCTTATATCTTCTTAGTCTTTTCGGATTGATTTTTTTGTTTAAAAAATCGGGATGGGATGCGATAAGTATAGTTATATTTTTCATTCTGCTCACCTATTTACTGGCTTCTTGGCACAATTGGTGGTACGGGGGTAGTTTTTCATCACGCGTTTACGTTGACTACCTTGTTATTTTTTCAATTTGTTTCTCCACATTACTTCAAAACGCGAAAAAAAAAGGCAGACTCGTACTGATTTTTCTTTCTGTTTTAATTACCTTATTGTGCCAGTTTCAAATTTATCAATACCGTTACGCAATTATTCATTGGGAAAATATGACTCGGGAAGCATACCTGGACAATTTTTTCCGAATCACAACCAATTAGGTTGATTTTTAACAAGTAGTTTATACAGCCTTTCAAAGGTTATCTTTTCAAATTTCACTAAATCGTTAAAGATTATTTTATTTTTTCAATTTGTAGAGCAATAGGATTGTTTGTAGATAAAAAATCTTAATTTGGCGACGATTTTACACGGTCGTTGTGCCTGCAAAAAAATTTAAAGTCTCATTAAATGATTTGGCAAAGGAATTAAGCCTTTCCAAAACATTAATAAGTATGGTGCTAAACGGCAAAGGAGACAGCATTAAAATCAGTAAAGAAACACAAAAAAGAGTTTTTGAAAAGGCAAAGGAACTAAAGTATGCGCCAAATCAATTTGCACGCGCGCTTCGCTTAGGAAAATCTTCTACAATCGGATTAATCGTTCCCGATATCACTAATCCATTTTATTCACGCCTGGCTCTTATTATTGAAAGCGAACTAAATAAACATCAATATAAACTACTCATTTGTAACACGGGAGAAAACCCTACCACCGAATTAGAGATAATAAAAAACCTTCAGGCGCGAGCTGTTGAAGGGATTTTTCTCGCCTCATGCCAGCGCAACCCAAAAGAACTTATCGAACTTTCAACTGAGACCATCCCGTTAATTCTGCTTGATCGCGTATTCGAGAATTGTCCGCTACACTCATTCAGTGCGGACAATAGAAGCGCAGGGGAAAAAGTGGCTGGTCATTTCCTTAAGTCGGGTTTTAAAAAAATTGCTGTAATCGGCTTAAAGCCTGTATACGTTTCAAGTATAAATAGCCGTCTGACAGGATTCATAGAAAAATTAAAGCGCGACGGGAAATTCAGTAAATCTCAAATTCAACTCTTTGAAATCGCACCGGAGAAATATGAGCAGGCAATTCAGAAAATCCTAATTAAGATAGCAAAAGAAAAAACTATTGATGCCATTTTTGCTTTGAATAATGTTGCCGCGGTGGCCGTTTTAAAGGTTATGAAAAAAATTCCTTTATCCTCACCAAAAAACTTTTCGTTATTCAGCTTTGACGATTTAGACGCCTTTGAGCTTTGCCATCCTTCTATATCCGCGGTTGAACAACCTATTGACCAAATGGGGAGAGCTGCTGCCGACCGAATGATTCTTTGCTTGAAAAATACAGAATTTCAAGATAAAATCACCATAGAACAATTTCCTGTTAAAATTATCGTTCGGGAATCTTGTCCTTAACCTATGCCTTAAGATTTTTGTGAAAAATCTACCTTAAACCTGATGACATAGTAGAATAATTTTGCCATTTTAGTGCTCCAATACCAAACCGAATGAATTCTACCTCCCGATCCTCACTTGGCATTTTAATGTCGGTTTTCTTTTTCTGGGGCTTTGTAGCCGCAAGTAATGATATTTTAATCCCGGTTTTTAAAGAAAAACTAAACCTTGAACAATGGCAGTCGCAAATGATTTCATTCGCTTTTTACGTTGCCTACACAGTGGGTTCAATTATTTATTACGGTATTTCATCTGTAATGAAAAGAGATTTGCTTTCAGGTTTAGGATACAAAAACGGAATATCGTTGGGGCTGGCAATGTCAGCATTAGGAACATTTATGTTTTACCCGGCTGCCGAATTTGCCTCATTCAATATCATGATTACAGGTCTTTTTATTGTCGGACTTGGTTTTTCGCTTCAACAAACTGCGGCAAATCCGCTAACTATTGTTATGGGCGAACCGTCGAAAGGTTCACAGCGCTTAAGCCTTGCCGGTGGAATAAACAACCTCGGTACAACCATAGGACCACTAATTGTTAGTTATGCTATTTTCGGTACTGTAGGAGCCTCAGATAAACCCACTATTGATATCGAAAGTATAAAATTGCCATATATGGCTTTAGGTTTGGCATTTCTGGCGGCGGCATTAATGTTCAAGTTTTCCTCCGTACCGGATGTTGTCGATTTAAATCCGTCACCGGAAGAAAAAACTACTGCATATAATCGTGGGCATGCCCTGCATTACCCTCAGTTAGTCCTAGGAATGATCGCCATTTTTGTTTATGTAGGGGTGGAAGTATCAACCGCAAGTAACCTGCCTGAATACATGAGACAGGAAATGAATGGCTATTCAACAGCGAAAATTGCACCCTATGTTTCACTTTTTTGGGCCAGTTTGATGATGGGACGATGGACCTCCTCGGTTGGGGCCCTTAATTTATCAGATAACTCAAAGCATTTACTCCGCTTTTTTATGCCCTATATTGCCTTTGCGGTTTTTTTGCTGGTAAACATGATTGCCGGTTATGATGTTTCTTCATTATACGTTTTCGGGATTCCAATTTTAATTTTAATTCTTGCTGATTTAGCCAGCAAGGGCAATCCATCACGTCAATTGTTTTTTTATTCCATATTGGGAATTATTGCATTGCTCGTCGGAATGTTTACTAGCGGAATGATAAGTGTTTTTGCCTTTATCAGTGTAGGATTGTTTTGCAGCACCTTGTGGCCATGCATTTTTACACTGGCTATATCAGGCTTAGGTAAAAACACCAATCAGGGTTCAGGTTTTTTAATTATGATGATTATGGGCGGAGGTATCATTAGTTTATTACAAGGTTACCTTGCCGATAAAAATTTACTCGGAATTCACTACAGTTATATCGTAGGAATAATTTGTTTTGTTTATCTGGCGTTTTATGCTTTTAAGGTAAATCAAGTTTTACATAAGCAGGGAATCAATTATGACCTCAGCAAATCAGGTAGTAGCGGGCATTGATATTGGCGGAACTAATACCATTATTGGATTAGTAACCCCTGGCGGAGAAGTAGTACAAATATCCTCAATGCCCACCAGAGCTTTTTCAAGCCCTGAAAATCTTGCCGACATTGTTTCTGCAGAAATAAAAAAGATGCTTCACTCTGCTCAAACTTTGATCGGCATTGGAATTGGTGCGCCAAATGGAAATTTTCATAATGGAACCGTTGAATATGCTCCCAATTTAAACTGGAAAGGTGTGGTTCCGCTTGTTAAACTCTTTCAGGAAAGAAATAATTGTCAAGTACGTTTAACTAACGATGCCAATGCTGCGGCTTTAGGAGAAATGTTATTTGGAGCTGCAAAAGGAATGAAAGATTTTTTATTTATTACCCTCGGAACCGGGCTCGGAAGTGCTCTCGTAGTTAATGGAGAAATGGTGTATGGACACGACGGATTTGCAGGTGAACTCGGTCATATAATTGTTATACCGGACGGACGAATATGTGGTTGCGGTAGAAAAGGCTGCCTGGAAACCTATTGCTCTGCTGCCGGAATTGTAACTACGTATCGCAGTTTT
>OMJH01000225.1 GCA_900299295.1 Bacteroidota bacterium | reverse complement strand
TTCAGAAAAAGATTGGGGATTTTTAGGTGCGTCTGTTATATCCGAATCACGAAGTTGTACTTTACTGCTGTTTCGTAATATTTGATCTTGAACCAGACTTTTAAATAACTCGGGTCCTGTTTCCTGTTCAATGGATTGATTAAAAGCCGGTGTGGTTTCCTGAAGCGGAAGGTCTTGATGAACTGTTAATGCGGGTTCCAAAACGGATTGTTGGGGACTAAATTCCAATTGATTGTACCAATGGGTTCGGTTGATCATATTGGCCGAAACTTTGGGCAAATACTCCTGAAACTTTGTAATGTTATGTTTTTTCGCAGCCAAACTGAATAAAAAAAATGCCGGCTGAAAAAAAGTAAATTGCCGACACATGGCTTCTAAGTATGGAAGATCTGTTTCCTCTACATCCTGTGGAACCTGAATTAAATGCAGATAACGGTCTTTACGCATTACCAATTATTAAACGAACGGTTAAATATATCTTCCGTGATTTGACGAAAAACCTCTTTCATGAGGTCGTTTTGACGAACCTGAAAATTATCGGTTGCTGAAAAATCGGTAAAGCGGGTAAATTGTTCTTCGAAATTTCGTTTGGGATCTGCTACTGAAGTGTATTTTACACGAACACTGATGCTAAGCCTGGATTGTGCCGCCTGATCGTTTGCCTGAATAGCTACGGGAAGAATTTGAAAGTCGGTTATGTTGCCTTGAAAAACAATGTCTCCAGATTGTTTAACCAAACGTAAACTGGTTTGTCTGGATAAAACGTCTCTGAGCGTTTCTGAAAACAAAGGGGCCATGGTTGGAGGTCCAAGCGTTGTGTTATTTTCAAAAAAATCTACTTGCAAACTTTTGGCTGATTCGGGCAGAGTTGCACCATTCAAGCTAACCTGAATTTTACATGAAGTTAATAAGCAACAACCTATGATAATTAAAAATTTACTCATCAATGCGGTATTCGTTTATTTTCCTGTAAAGGGTCCGTTCACTAATGCCTAATTCTTGTGCAGCGCGCTTGCGTTTTCCTTTATATTTTTTTAACGCTCTTAAGATCAGGTCTTTTTCTTTGTCTTGCAGAGATAAACTTTCCTCTACTTCAATTATATCTGAATTGGCAATTGGTTTGGGTGTAATGCTGATTATTCCATCGGTTGTAATGGGTTTTGCAGATTCGGGTTTTATTGAGGTCATGGAGGCACCGTTTGAAACCAACTCGTATACAACCGATTTTAACTCGTTTAATTCATTGCGGTAGTCTCTTAAAATTTTTAAAATTAATTCGCGGTCTTCTAAAGTTCCACCGGAAACCGAACTGTTTGCATCCTGACGCAAGGCCGGTACATGCGATGCGTTAAATTGCGGTAAATACGAACGCAATACCTCTGCACTAATTTCTCTCTGATTTTCAATGATGGAGATTTGTTCTGCAATGTTTTTTAATTGACGCACATTGCCCGGCCAAAAATAATGTTGCAATACGTTTTCAGCTTCCACAAGCAATCGAATTACCGGCATGCGGTATTTTCCGGCAAAATCCAATGCAAATTTTTTAAATAATAAAACAATGTCTTCTTTTCGTTCTCTGAGGGGCGGAAGGTATATTGGAACGGTATTAAGACGGTAATACAAATCGGCCCTGAATTTTCCTTTTTCAATAGCTTGAAAAAAATTAATATTAGTGGCGGCCACAACCCTAACATCGGTTTTTAAAACCTTAGAACTTCCCACGCGTAAATATTCGCCCGATTCTAAAATTCTGAGCAACCGGGCTTGGGTAGCCAGAGGCAACTCGCCAACTTCGTCTAAAAATATGGTTCCACCGTTGGCTACTTCAAAATACCCTTTTCTGGATTCCGTAGCCCCGGTAAAGGCCCCTTTTTCATGACCAAACAATTCGCTGTCAATGGTTCCTTCGGGTATAGCACCGCAATTTACCGCTATATAAGGTCCGTGTTTACGTGCGCTGAAAGCGTGAATAATTTGAGGAAACACCTCTTTTCCCGTTCCGCTTTCACCGTTAATAACCACGTTTAAATCGGTGGGCGCAACCTGCACCGCAATTTCCACCGAACGATTTAACAAGGGATGGTGGCCAATTATGGCATATTTTTGTTTTATTTCGCTTAAATTCATAAAACGCGATTTCCAAACAGTGAAGTGAATGTAGACGCATCAATTTTTACCCGAACCCGATCTCCTTTTGATTCCGAGTGTTTTGGAAAAATAACCACCGCATTTTGAGAATTACGACCCATCCAATGCGAAGCTGATTTTTTAGAATCGCCTTCAATTAATACTTCTTGAACCGTATTACGATATTTTTCTAATTGCAACTTGCTGGTATTTCGTTGTAAGGAAATAATTTCTTGTAAACGCTGATTTTTTACCAAAGGGGATACGTCGTCTTTAAATTTACGTTCGGCCAATGTTTTAGGCCGTTCCGAATACATAAACATATAGGCATAATCAAAACCAACCTCTTTCATTAAATCGAGGGTTTGTTGATGATCGGAATCGCTTTCTTCACAAAAACCGGTAATAATATCTGTACTAACAGCGCAATCGGGCATCCAGGTTTTTATGGATTGAATCCTGTTTAAATACCATTCTCGGGTATATCCGCGGTTCATTTTTTGAAGTACCGAATTACTGCCGCTTTGCACGGGCAAGTGAATGTATTTGCAAATGTTATGGTGTTGCGCCATTACTTTTAGTACCGCATCGGTCATGTCTTTAGGGTGCGAGGTGCTAAACCGAATCCAGAGTTGCGGCAATTGAGTCGCCAATCGGTCTAATAAATCCGAAAAGTTAATGGTGTCTGCCCCATTAATACATTTATAACTATCCACATTTTGTCCCAATAAAGTAACTTCGCGGTAACCGTTTTCATAGGCACTACGGCATTCGTTAATAATAGATTCCGGATCGCGGCTGCGCTCGCGGCCTCGGGTAAACGGAACAACACAAAAACTGCACATGTTGTCGCAACCCCGCATAATGCTAATAAATGCACTAACACCATTTGGATCTAACCGTACCGGAGCGATGTCGGCATAGGTTTCTTCCCTGCTTAGCATTACATTAATAGCCTGTTGTCCCGACTCAGCCTGTTGGAGCAACTGCGGTAAATCTCGATAGGCATCAGGTCCAACCACCACATCCACCAGCTGCTCTTCTTCTAAAAACTTTTTTTTTAAGCGTTCGGCCATGCAACCCAGTACACCTATCAGAACCGGTTTGGAACTTTGGGATTTAATTTTTTTATAATCTTGTAACCGTTGACGAACCCGTTGTTCGGCATTGTCTCGAATGGCACAGGTATTAACTAAAATTAAATCTGCGTGAGAAGCCTCTGCAGTAGTCGAATAGCCTTCGTTCTGTAATATCGAAGCCACGATTTCACTGTCACTAAAATTCATTTGACAACCGTAGCTTTCTAAAAAAAGTTTTTTAACCGATGGGTTTGTAGTATTTTTTAAGAAGGGTTGGCCCTGAAGTTGTTCCGATAGTAATTCCCTTGAATTCACCCCTCAAAGGTAACTAATGTATGACAATTTGTCGTGCATATTAAAATTAAAATTAGTGAAAGTCCTAATATTTTTTTTTCTTTGCCGCTTAATCTTCAAAATAGCAAGCATCTATGAGTCAAAATCTGGTTATTGTAGAGTCTCCGGCAAAAGCCAAAACAATAGAAGGATTTTTAGGCAAAACCTTTACCGTTAAAAGCAGCTTTGGCCATGTTCGAGACCTGGTAAAAAAGGGCTACGGAATAGATATTAACAAAGGATTTAACCCAACCTATGAAATTTCTGAAGATAAGGTTCAGGTAATTACAGAACTAAAAAAGTTAGCCAAAAAAGCCGATACGGTATGGCTTGCATCCGATGAAGACCGTGAGGGTGAAGCCATCAGCTGGCATTTGTTTGAAACCTTAAATCTTGAAAAATCAAAAACCCGCCGAATTGTATTTCATGAAATAACCAAGTCTGCTATTTTGCATGCTATTGAACACCCCCGTGAAATTGATACCCATTTGGTAAATGCCCAGCAAGCAAGACGCATTTTGGACCGTTTGGTTGGTTTTGAACTCTCTCCCATACTTTGGAAAAAAATTAAACCCAATTTATCGGCAGGAAGAGTTCAATCGGTAGCCGGACGCCTAATTGTAGATCGCGAACGAGAAATACATCAGTTTGTATCGACTGCAGCTTTTAAAATAAGTGCAGATTTTAAAAGCCCTTCGGGAGCCCAATTTAAAGCAGAATTGCCTGAACGTTTGAGTTCGCTGGAAGCTTCAAAATTATTTTTAATAGATTGTCAAAAAGCCCAGTTTAAGATTGGTTCAGTAGATAAAAAACCGGCCAAACGCACTCCCAGTGCCCCTTTTACAACCTCTACCCTGCAACAAGAAGCCTCACGAAAACTTGGCTTTAGTGTGGGTCAAACCATGAGCATTGCACAACGCCTGTATGAGGCCGGTAAAATTACCTACATGCGAACCGATTCGGTGAATTTATCAGAAACTGCTCTGGCTCAGGCGCAAGAATCAATTCAACAATTATACGGCAACGCGTATTATTATAAACGGAATTATAAAACCAAAAACAAGTCGGCTCAAGAAGCGCATGAAGCCATTCGGCCAACCTATTTTAAAAACCAACACATTTCTGGTGACCGAAACGAACAGCGTTTGTACGAACTGATTTGGAAACGCTCCATTGCAAGTCAAATGTCAGAAGCCTTGCTTGAAAAAACCATTGTAAATGTTTTAATTTCAAACCGAAACGAATCATTTATTGCCCAAGGTGAAGTTTTGGTTTTTGATGGTTTTTTAAAAGTGTATAACGAAGGACGGGACGAAGAAAATCAAGAATCTTCGGAGTCTGAAGGCTTAATTCCGCCACTAAAAGCAGGAGACATCATTCAATACCAACACATTTTTGCCACAGAACGTTTTTCGCATCATCCGGCCCGATATACCGAGGCCAGTTTGGTTAAAAAAATGGAAGAATTGGGTATTGGCAGACCCAGTACTTATGCCCCAACCATTAGCACTATACAAAAACGTAATTATGTAGAAAAAGGAGACCGCGAGGGTAAAACGCGATTTTACAAACAATTGCATCTCACTTCCGAAACCATTACCGAAAATGATAAAAACGAAACCACCGGTGCTGAAAAATCAAAACTTTTTCCAACGGATATGGGCATGGTGGTAACCGATTTTCTGACACAGTATTTTCCCAATATTTTAGATGTTCATTTTACCGCTAGAGTCGAAGAAGAGTTTGATGAAATTGCAGAAGGTAAATTAAACTGGTCGGAAATGCTTTCAAACTTTTATAAACCCTTTCATAAAACCGTTGAACACACTGCCCAAACAAGCGAACGCGCCAGTGGTGAGCGCATCCTTGGCAAGGATCCAAAAAGCGGAAAAACGGTGTTGGTTCGAATCGGACGGTTTGGACCTCTGGCTCAATTGGGCGAATCTTCCAGTGACTCAGAATCTGCCGAAACTCCTCAGTTTGCCAGTTTACGAAAAGATCAAAGTATTGAAACCATTGGTTTACAGGAGGCACTGGACCTGTTTAAGCTTCCTCATTTGCTTGGACAATACCAAGAATCTGACGTGGTTGTGGCTTCCGGCCGATTTGGTCCTTACATTAAATTTAAAGAGGGATTTATTTCAATTCCAAAAAACGAAGATCCGTTGCTAATAACATTAGATCGTGCTCAAGAATTGATTGACGAAAAACTAAAAGCAGATGCACCTGTGGCCTTTTATAATTCAATTCCTGTTTCACAGGGAAAAGGTCGGTTTGGACCCTATTTAAAATACGAAAACCTTTTTATTAATATTCCCCGAGCCTACAATCCCGAATCTCTGAGCGAGGCCGATATTAAAACCCTGATTGAACAAAAACTTGAAAAAGAGGCCAAGCGAATAATTCAGCAATGGCCACAGGAAAACATGGCGATAGAAAATGGCCGTTGGGGTCCCTTTATCCGCTACAAGAAAAACATGTTTAAATTAGGTAAAACCCCCAAGGGTTTACCCTGGACTGAAGCAGAATTAAAGTCCATAAGTATAGATCAGGTAAAATCCATTATCGAAACTCAACAGCCTGGAATTTTTAAAACCAAATCGTCCAAAAAAACCAGCGCTACAAAAAGTGTAAAAAATACCGCTAAGAAAAGCCTTAAAAAAATAACTCGAAAAGTTAAATCTGCGAAGGGTAAGTAATCGGATTCGAACCGACGACCCTCAGAACCACAATCTGATGCTCTAACCAGCTGAGCTATAGCCTCCGTAAATGGGACGGCAAAGGTAAAGAAAAAAGCCTGATAATGAAATAACATATAGGATATTTGAAACAAAACAAATTACACTTTCCTATATCATTCTGACATT
>OMJH01000224.1 GCA_900299295.1 Bacteroidota bacterium | reverse complement strand
TTTCTAATACGGCTTTATTATTTACAAAAGTTTGTTTGATTGTGTCATAGGCTTTATCAAGCTGATTTATCGGAATGATTTCATCAAGTTGGGTAATATTTCCTAAATAATTTTTGGTTCGGAAGCCATTCTCTTCGGTATTAATAAAACCAAGAAAATTAACCGAAGCATCTGTTTCCTTTAGAAGTGACTTTACGCGTTCAAATTCTTCAGGATTTCCAATGATACCAATTCGTTTAGTTTTTTTTCCAAATAAAGAATATGATTTTATCCGGAATAAATGAAAAATTATTCGGGTTAGTAGGTAACTGATTAGTGTTGTAAATGTGCCCAACAAAATTATGGCTCTCGAAAAACGGTAATTTTCCGGAAGTAACGAATACGCAATCAATATTAACCCTGTTCCGATGATAAGTCCACGAATAATTTTAATTAATCGAACAGGACGATCATAACCTCCGTTCAAAAAAACACTTGCCATCCAAACCAATGCGTAGCATGGAAAAGCAACACTGATCATCCATTCTTGAAAATAATTCCCACTCTCTAACAATTTAACTTTTGTTTCGTAAACATAACGTAATGTGTATAAACCTGAGAGGATTAAACAAAAATCAAGCAGAGGAACGAGTACTTGTTGTACAATTCGCTTTGTGATTGAAACTCCTGCGCGCAAATAAATAGCCAGATTGATGAAGAAAATAAATATTCCGGCGTTTTTTCGGTTAAAGTGTTTAAGCGCAAAAATCTTCATGGCTTTGTAAAAAACGAAGACATAGTTTACGCTGCTTTTTTTAGTGCTTTCACCTTTGTAATGTATAATGGTTGTTTCAGGGAAATAATAATTTTTATATCCAGCCTGTTGAAGACGGTAGGAGAGATCGATATCTTCACCGTACATGAAAAATGTTTCGTCCAGTAATCCGGTTTTTTCCAAAGCTTTTTTACGCAACACCATAAACGCACCACTTAAAACGTCCACGATATGAATTTGATTGTTATCCAAATAGGTTAGGTGGTAGGCTCCAAATCGTTTTGATTTCGGAAATAGTTTGGCAACACCAAAAATTTTATAAAACGCAACTGCAGGTGTCGGTAATCCTCTTTTTGATTCAGGTAAAAAATTCCCTTTTCCATCAACCATTTTAACGCCAAGTCCGCCGGCATCGGGGTGTGATTCCATAAAATAAATCACTTTTTCCAACGTATCTTCCTGAATCACGGTATCCGGATTTAACAGTAAGATAAAATCTCCGCTTGATTGTAAAATTCCCTGATTGTTGGCAACAGAAAATCCTGTGTTTTTTTTGTTTTCGATCAACAAAATACCTGGAAATTTTTCTTTAACCATCGCTGTAGAACCATCTACAGAATTATTGTCTACAACTATAATCTCTCCTTCTAAATTTTTCATGGCCTTTACTACCGAATGAAGGCATTGCTCCAAAAAATGCAGCACATTATAATTTACGATGATAACGGAGATTTTCATTCCAAAAACAAAACGCCAAAATTATCAATTTATTTCGGTGCGTTTTTATTTTTGATTACCGAGTCAGGAAGGTTTATCCTATCAACATCTTTAATTTTGGTATTTTTGTGGCGTGAGTAAATACCTGATTGCGGGTTTAGGAAATCCCGGACAAGAATATGAACAAACCCGACACAACATTGGATTTGATGTTGTGGATGCCTTGGCAGCTGAACTGGGGAGTACTTGGAAATCGGAACGACTAGCTATGGTTGCTCAAGGTAAATTTAAAGGCAGAACCTTGATAATGATTAAACCATCTACCTTTATGAACCTGAGTGGCGAAGCCATTCGCTATTGGCTTAATGTAGAAAAAATTCCAATTGAAAACCTTCTTGTTGTTGTGGATGAACTTGCTTTGCCTTTTGGTTCACTTCGACTAAATCCCAAGGGTAGCGATGGTGGACATAATGGCCTTAAAAGCATTCAGGAATGCCTCACTACAAACATTTATCCGCGTTTGCGTTTTGGAATCGGAAATGAGCGGGGTAAAGGATACAATGCGAATTATGTTTTGGGAGAATGGAATGATCAAGAAAAAGCAGCAAAACAGGAACGTGTGAATAAAGCAGTTTCTGCCATTTGTGCCTTTGTATTTACCGGATTGCAACTTGCCTCCAATCAGTTTAACGGAAAATAAATAAATGAAATTTCTCATCATCCGATTTTCTTCCATTGGTGATATTGTGCTTACAACACCGGTTATTCGATGTTTGAAAACTCAGGTGGCAAATGCCGAGGTCCATTATTTATCTAAGGAGACCTATGAACAAATTTTAAAGAGTAATCCTTATATCGATAAAATTCATTTTTTTAAGGACGACATTCGAGAGATTTTACCGGCGCTAAAAAAAGAAGGATTTGATGTTGTGATTGACCTGCACCACAACCTGCGAAGCTGGAGGGTTAAACGATATCTTAAAATAAAATCATATTCTTTTAATAAATTGAATGTATCTAAATTTCTTTTGGTTAATTTTAAAATAAATCGTTTGCCCAAAAAACATATCGTTGAAAGGTATCTTGACACACTTTTATCATTTAATGTAAGGAACGATAATTCTGGGTTGGATTATTTTCTGGATGAAGCTGACAGGCTTACAGCGGATAATTTCCCTGCCGAATTTCAAGCCGGATTTAATGCCTTGGTTTTGGGAGGTTCATATTTTACCAAGAGAATTCCAAAATTTCAGCTCGAAAAAATATGTGAAAAAAGCGACTTGCCGATTGTTTTACTTGGCGGTAAAGATGAATTTGAAACGGGAAAAATGCTGGAACAGAAATTTGAAGGAAAAGTTTTCAATGGATGCGGAAATTTTTCACTCAACCAAAGTGCTTCGGTTTTACAGCAGTCGCAACGTGTGTTTACTTCGGATACAGGCATGATGCATATTGCTGCTGCTTTTAAAAAGGATGTTTTTTCGTTCTGGGGAAATACCCTTCCAGATTTTGGAATGGCCCCTTATATGCCGGGTCCAAACTCAAGGATTCTTGAAGTAAAAGGATTGCATTGCAGGCCTTGCAGCAAACTGGGATTTAAATCGTGTCCAAAAAAACATTTTCGTTGCATGCGCGATATAGTTTTGGATGAAGATGTTTTTCTTCAATCCAATAAAAATTGATGAAAAAATTTATTTTTTTACTTCTTTATTTTTCGTTTTAATTCCGAATTTAGTAACCGAAATGCTGAAGCAATTATTCATTTCCAATTATGCCTTGCTGGATGAGGTTACTGTGGAATTTCCAGGGAGTCTTACTGTTATTACCGGAGAAACCGGAGCCGGCAAGTCTATTTTATTGGGTGCATTAGGTTTAATTTTGGGTGAGCGTGGCGACTCAACAGCCTTATATGATAAAAACCGGAAATGCATCGTA
>OMJH01000223.1 GCA_900299295.1 Bacteroidota bacterium | reverse complement strand
TTTTCGGGTGCTACTCAAAATTTTACGGCGGGCACTACAACTTCGTATACAGTTGTTGCTACGGATCCAAATGGTTGCCAGGGAACAGATTCTATTATCATAACAGTTCCGCCTCAAATGACGTTGACGATAACTGCTGTTCCACAAACCTGTAATTCAACTTGCGATGGTCAGGTGGACGTGGCGGTTTCTCCGACTTCAGGATTTTTTGCGCAGTATCTTTACAACTGGCAGGGAGGATACACTTCTCCTATTGTTCCGAATTTGTGCGCAGGTACTTATTCGGTTTCTATTGTTGACATGGCGGGTTGTATTGCGACGGCAACAACAACTGTAACGGCTCCTACCGCGGTAACAGCTGTGGTAGGAACAACTTCGCCAGCCTCATGTAATGCGATTTGTGACGGAGCGACAAGCATTACATTAAGCGGAGGCACACCGCCCTATTCTTACAGTTGGAATAATGGAAATACGACGCCAAGTCCCGCGAATCTTTGCGCGGGAACAAATACATGTAACTGGCAAGACGCAAACGGTTGTTCAGGAACAACAACTGTAACAATCACCCAGCCAACTCCAGTTACAGCATCTGTAGCCACCGTTCCAACAATGTGTGTCGGACAAACGCAAAATCTTACTGCTTCTGCCGGAGGGGGAAATGGCGGTTACACGTTCACATGGTCTGCGGGAACAACGCCGAATAATACAGCTACGGTTGCAATTTCCCCAACGGTAACTACCTCGTACTCGGTTACTGTTTCGGACGCAAACAATTGTGCCCCTGCAGTTGCGACAGTGATTGTCGTAGTTAATCCTCCTCTTGGTGTTACAACCTCAAGCGATGTTACAATTTGCGCGGGTCAAGCGGCTAATATGAGCGCAAATGCGATTGGTGGCGACGGTAATTATACGTATACATGGGCGAGCGGAACAACACCAACTACCGGAGCCTCGGTTTCAGCCACGCCTACTGTTACAACAACATACACCGTAACAGTTACGGATGGTTGCGGGACCACACCGGCCAGTGATCCAATTGTTGTCACGGTGATGCCAATTCCGGTATTAGGAATTACAGTTTCCCAACCTGACGGATGTGCGCCATTGTGTGTGACGTTCACCGCTACAAGCAATCCGGCTGTTCAAACGTGCAACTGGATTTTCACCAATGGTCAAACCGCAACTGGATCGCCAACATCTTCCATTTGTTTTAATGCCGCCGGAACTTACGGAGCAACAATAAATGTTACTGATGCCAATGGTTGTCAGTCTACTTACACCAATAATTCAGTTGTTACGGTTTACCCTGTTCCGAACGCCGATTTTTCCTATAGTCCGGATACTATTACCGCTCTTAATCCAATTGTTCATTTTACAGACCTAACCACCGGCGCAACCCTAAATTCATGGAACTGGGTTTTTGGAAACGCAGGAGATTCTTCTTCCGTCCTTCAGAATCCGGTTATGGACTTTTTAGACGCAGGCACTTATAACGTTTGGTTAACGGTAACCAGTGATCATGGTTGCATTGACAGCGTTTCTCATACCATCGTCGTGGAACCGGAATTTGTTGTCTACGTTCCTAATGCATTTTCACCAAACGAAGACGGGGTCAATGATTTGTTTTTTCCAAAAGGCATTGGCATCGATACGGAAAGTTATGATTTATGGATCTATGATCGCTGGGGAAATTTAATTTTTACAACTAAAGACTGGTTTGAAGGATGGAACGGAAAGGTTCAAGGCCATGACGAATATGTGCAACAAGATGTTTATGTATGGAAAATTCGTCTGAAAACATGGAAGGGAGAGAAAAAGTCTTTTGTGGGACACGTAACAGTTGTTAAATAGCGTTACAATATCGACCGGCGGGATTCGCGGCAGGGGAGGTTTGGCTATCTTTGAAAAAATTAATCTTATGAAAAAACTCGTCGTTTTATTTTTGCTACTTACAGCAAGCAACAATTATATTTTAGCCCAGGCGCCCGGAAAAGCTAAGGCAAAGGGCCAACAAGAACAAAAGAAGAAAAACGGCGAAAAAAAGTTACAGGAAATGACGTCTTTGCTTTCATTGTCAGCCGATCAACAGGGTAAGATTAAAGCTATTGCAAAGGAATCAAAAGAAAAAATGAAAGCCGATAAGCAAAAATACAAAGGCAATAAAAAGTGTCTAGCAAAAGCAAAATACCAAAACAAGGTAGCGCGAAAAGAAAAGCTAATGGCCGTTTTGACGCCTGAACAACAAACGAAATGGCAGGCCGCAATAGAGCAGAAGAAAGCAGATAAGAAAGCAAAGCGTAAAGCGGAGCTCTCTTCGCCCATTGAATGCAAATAATAATTTTTGAATTTCATTCATTTAAGGTATCCCAAAAGGATACCTTTTTTTTGGTATTTTTTACGGGTTTCGAATGTGTATTTTTGTTCTATGAAAACGCTGGCGGATTTGAGTCCCGGAAATGAGTCGGTCATAAAAGAATTTTTGGATCCTGAGTTAGCGTTAAAACTTATTGAGTTGGGTTGTTTGCCTGGGGAGAAAATATTTTTCGAGAAAACTGCTCCTTTCGGATGTCCGATTATTGTAATTGTTGGGAAAAATAAATTATGCCTTCGCAAAAATGAAGCGCGTGCAATAGTAGTTGATTAATCGGCCATGGCGACGAAAGACAATTCTACAATTATTAAAGTTGCACTCGCAGGAAATCCCAACAGCGGAAAATCAACCTTATTTAATGCTCTCACCGGGTTGAGACAAAGAACCGGGAATTTTCCGGGCGTAACCGTCGAAAAAAAAACGGGAGATGTTTTTTTATCTTCTGAAAAATCAGGAGAAAAAATTCATTTGAAAATAACTGACCTTCCCGGAACGTACAGCCTTTTTCCAAAATCAGAAGATGAAAAGATCGCCTGTCAGGTGTTAACAGATTCCGCCAACATAGATTTTCCGGATGTTACCTTAATCGTTGTGGATGCGTCCGCGTTGAAACGAAGTCTATTACTCGCGACACAAATTATGGACCTGAACCGACCAGTTGTTCTTGTTTTAAATATGATGGATGTTGCGGAGGAAATGGGATATGAAATTGATGAAAAAAAGTTAGAAAGGGAATTGGGGATTCCTGTGGTAAAAACAAACGGGCGGTCAATTTCTTTTTCGAAAGATTTGACCTCGAAAATTCTTCAGTCAAAAAGTAATTTATTTCAGTTGGCAGAAAAGTATTTATCTGTTATTTCAGATGAAAAACATTTTTCCGAGACCACTAATTCAACAGCACCTTATTCCTTACTGGTGCGTACCGCGGTTCAATCAAAAGACGTGGATGAAGAGCGAAAGATTTTTTTTCGCCAGTTTGAAAGCAAAGACAACCTCGAACGTTTTGAACGAATTCAAAAGTTGTGGTACGCATCCGTTATTGTTTCTTCGCCGCGCCACAAAAAAAACATTTCGCAGCAACTGGATGATGTGTTAACGCATCGGGTTGCCGGCCCTGTGATTTTTCTGTTTATTTTATTTGTCCTTTTTCAAAGTGTGTTTTTTTTGGCTGAGTTTCCGATGACATGGATTGAATCGTTTTTCTCGCTTTTTTCTTCCTTTCTTTCGGATAAACTTCCGGAAGGAAAATGGTCAGGAATTGTGTGTGAAGGTATTCTTCCGGGCTTAAGCGGTATTTTTGTTTTTGTTCCGCAAATTGCGTTGTTGTTTGCCTTTCTGGCGATTTTAGAAGACACCGGTTATATGGCCCGCGTTAGTATGATTACCGATCGGCTAATGCGAGGAATCGGCTTGAACGGAAGATCGGTGATTCCATTGGTCAGCGGTGTTGCTTGCGCAGTTCCCGCAATCATGGGAAGCCGGATTATTCCAAACAGGAAAGAACGATTGATAACCATTTTGGTTACCCCGCTCATGAGCTGCTCTGCCCGCCTACCTGTTTTTACGCTTTTAATTGCTGTGATGATTCCTCAAGATGCGAATGATGGTTTTTTTAATACACGCGGATTATGGATGCTGGGATTGTATTTGTTGGGCTTTCTTGCCGCAATATTAGTTGCGCTCGTGCTGAAGTTTTTAATTCGTTCGCGAGAAAAAAGTCATTTCATTATGGAACTGCCCATTTACCGAGCGCCTCAATGGAAAACAGTTTTTTTGACTGCGTTTGCGAAGGTGAAAGTTTTTTTGTGGGACGCGGGGCGTGTAATTTTAACTATCAGTTTGTTGTTGTGGGTTTTGAAATCATGGGGCCCCGGAAATGAATTCGAACAAATTGAAAAAAAAATAATCGAACACAAATCTGTGCTCGCTTTCATGAATGAAAGAAATGTGAGCCGCGAAAAAATTCAACAACACAAGCAAATCATCAGAAATGCAGAATCTGAAAAACTTGAAGCTTCATACATTGGTAAAATGGGACAGTTTTTGGAATCGGCAATCTCTCCGCTAGGGTTTGACTGGAAAATCGGAATTTCCCTAATCACTTCATTTGCCGCCCGCGAAGTATTTGTAGGCAGCATGGCCACAATTTACGGCAGCACGGATGAAGATATTTCGTTACGACAACGACTGGCTCAACAAATAAATCCGGTAACAGGCAAAAAAGTTTTTTCATTTGCCTCCTGCGTAAGTTTGCTGTTGTTTTACGTTTTTGCAATGCAATGCATGAGCACGCTGGCTGTGGTATGGAGGGAAACACAATCGTGGAGGTGGCCACTTATTCAGTTCGTTTATATGGCTTTGCTTGCATGGTTTGCAAGTTATTTGGCGTACACTTTACTGATATGATTGCAATCAGGTAAAAGCTGATGTGATTTTTTCCTGAATTCGTTATTTTTATAAGCGATGAAAGCAAAGAAAAATGTGATTCAAATTTCAGGGATGGACTGTCATAATTGCGCCGAAGGTATATCGAGAGCCTTGCGCAAGAAAGGTCTTGATGATGCTGAGGTTAGTTTTGCAAGCGGGGAGGCTGTTTATACTCCAAATCAAAAGCTTACCGAAGAAGAAATAAAAAACACCATAATTGATTTAGGTTATACGGTGATTGTGAAACCCACAGAAATAAAAAAGGCTTTTTTTACGATTGAACGCAAACTTATTTTCTCTGCAATTTTTACAATTCCTTTATTGTTGCATATGGTTCCAATATTCCATTTACTGCATCAACCGATTGTGCAATTAGTTTTGAGCCTGCCTGTAATTATTATAGGAACGATCCATTTTGGCAAAAGTGCAATCAACTCTATTCGGAATTTTTTTCCGAACATGGACGTTTTAATTTTTACCGGGTTTACGGCGGCGTTTATTTACAGTTTAATTGGAACTTTTTACCTGCCGCAAAATGAACCGGCTCATAATTATCTTTTTTATGAAACAGCCGCGAGCATTATTTCGTTGGTTTTGCTTGGCAATTATATAGAGCATAAGGCAGTGAAGCGCGCCGCTTCCGCAGTGGAGTCGCTCAACAAAATAAAACCTGCACGCGCGCGCATAGTGATGCAAATTGGTGATAAGGAAAAATTCATTGAAACAGAAATTAGTAATCTTAAAAAAGGCGATGTTGTTATCGTGAATACCGGTGAGCAGATACCGGCTGACGGAGAAATTTTATGGGGAAAAGCGGATGTTGATCAGTCGATGTTTACCGGTGAAAGTTCCCCTGTTGAAATGGAAGAAGGAAAAAAAGTGATTGGCGGGAGTATAATTTCAAATGGAAATGTAAGGGTTAAAGTTAGCGGGGTAGGGGAGGACTCTTACTTGAACCACTTGATTGAGATGATTCGTCGCGCGTCCTTTTCTAAGCCCGCTATTCAAAAGTTGGGGGATAAAGTTAGTGCAGTTTTTGTTCCGGTAGTTTTACTGATTTCTTTGTTTACATTTTTAGGCGCACACTTTATTTTTGCGCTTGATGTCTTTCACTCAATGATGAATGCTATGGCGGTTCTGGTTATATCGTGTCCGTGCACAAT
>OMJH01000222.1 GCA_900299295.1 Bacteroidota bacterium | reverse complement strand
TTGAAACCCCTGTGAAGGTCCAGAACAAAGGCATGTAAAAGCCAATATTAAAAAAAAAGGAAATTATATTCCAAATGAGAATTCCAAAAATAATTCCAACGGCACCGCCAATAAAAGAAATGGCAATTGCCTCTGTTAAAAACTGAAACATAATTGATTGCCGTGTTGCGCCAAGTGCTTTACGTATTCCGATTTCGCGGGTACGTTCGGTTACAGATACCAGCATGATGTTCATTAACGCGATTGATGCTCCTAGTAAAGTAATAATCCCAATTACAGTTGCACCTATTGTTACTTTTTGCAGATTGCCAATCAGAATATTAGCTAGATTATCAGCCTTTATGATTTCGAAGGAGGAAGTTTCGCTAAGTGGCACCTTTCGGATCTGACGAAATATGCCAGAGGCTTCGCCTACAGCCAACTCCATGATTCCCGTATTATCTGAAACCACATTGATGGTAAAGTTAGGATTCGAATTTGGAAAATATACCCTGGCGTTTTGAATGGGAATTACAACAAGTTTATCCCCTCCGCCCATCATACTGGCACCTTTCTTTTTTAAAACGCCAATCACCCGGTATCGTCCGCTACCAATTCGAATAAACTGATCAATTGGATTTTCGCCACCTTCAAAAAGGGTATTTTTAATTTCCTGACCGATAATAGCCACGTTTCCTCCGTAAAAAATATCAGATACCGAAAAATTCCGGCCATTCTCCAGCTCATACCCAGAAGCCAACAAATAATTTTCATCACTTCCTGAAACCTGAATATTAGGATTGGTTTTCTTGTTTCTGTAAAATAAACGTGCGTTAAATGACGCCATTGTACTTATCGATACACTCGAAGGAAAATTAAATTCCTGTTTAAACCTCATCGCCTCATCGTAGGTTATATGTCGAAAGTGCCTCGGACTTCTCCCACGTCTACCGATACGGATATTGCTTTCACGATTACGGATTGAAAATGTATTTGCTCCTAAAAAGGTAAAATTGGAATTGATAGAATATTTAATGGCATCAATTGCGGTAAGCGTGCCAATCAGTGAAATAATACCGAAAACAATAATCACCATGGTAATTGTACTCCTGAGCATGTTGGAGCGTATCGATCGTAAAGCTATCCGGATATTTTCTTTAATCATTGTTTGCACAAAACTACCAATCTTTTAAGGCATTTGTAAAAAAGGAGGCCACTGCAAATAAAAAAATCCGGCACTTGCCGGATTATTTTATTTTAAAAGCATTAGGCAATTATTGTCCTCCCGCACCCCGCATATCATCAAGGTTTTGCTCGGTGTATCCTTCTGTTGAAACTTCAAATTTTGAATCAGGAACTGCGTCTGTTGATACTTTAGTCGCTACAACTTTAATACTCATGGGGCCCTGCGGCATTTCAAATTCCAAAGGAACGCCTTTTAATCCCTTAAATTGTGAACCACGGCTTCCCATTCCGCCTTCTACAGGTGCTATTTTATCAGTATACCACACACTCATTTTCATCATTTCTTTTCCTTCACCCTCAGTTTCAAAAATTGCCTTTTTACAATCATAACCTGCAATTGACTTCTTCTCGTCTGAATAAGAAATTTTGGGGTCTTTCTCCTTATCCTTTGATTTAGCCTTATCATCGTTGGCATTTCCTTTCACGTAACTTTTTTGCCCCATACCATCCATCAAAGTAATAAAACCGCCTTTACCATCTGTAACGGTGATTGAATTCATAAAAGCTGAATTAACTTCAGAACGTGATTTGCCATTTTTAAAAGTGGTTGTCATTTCCATACCTTCCATCATGGCTGCCTGCTCTGGAGGCAATCCCTCAATTGTCATAGAATATGTAATTGAACCCTCTTTAATTTGCGCTTTCGCGGTGGTAAATGCCCCCATTGCTGTCATTGCAGCAAACGAAAGCGAAAGGATAGTTTTTTTCATGTAATGTTTTTGAATAAAATTATTTTTTAAGGCCAAAGTTAAACCAATTTTCGTGCCAGTGCTTACCACTCGTCATAATAACACGCTCGTATGAGGTTTTCAGTAACCTAAAATCTTCAGCATGCTTTTATAGCTCTGCTCTTTCGCAAACAATCTGGTAATTAGTTTTCCTTCTTCATCTCTGTCAATAAGCACATGCTTTGGGGCGGGAATCAGACAATGTTGCGTACCTCCATACCCGCCCAAAGCTTCCTGATAGGCTCCGGTATGAAAAAAGCCAATGTACTGAGCTTGTTTTTGTGTATTTTCTACCACGGGCAAAAACACCTGATTAACATGAGCTTCGGTGTTGTAAAAATCCATACTATCGCAGGTAAGGCCACCTAAATTAATCTGCTGATATGCTTTGTCCCAGTTATTTACAGCTAAAAGTATAAACTTTTGGTTTATGCCCCAGGTGTCCGGCAACGTTGTAATAAACGAACTGTCTATCATATACCACATTTCCCGATCATTTTGCCTTTTAATGTCAAGAATTGAATACAATGTTGCCCCGCTTTCACCTACAGTAAATGATCCGAATTCAGTAAAAATGTTTGGCTCATCAATTTGGTTTTGAGAACAGAATAATTTTATCTGAGCCACAATTTCTTCAATAATGTATTCATAATTGTATTCTGAACTCAAGGAATTCCGAATCGGAAGCCCACCACCAATATTAAGGGAATCCAGTGTAGGACAAATTTTCTTTAGCTCAAGGTAAATATTAAGACATTTAATAAGCTCTGTCCAATAGTAAATGGTGTCCTTAATACCCGTATTAATAAAGAAATGCAGTAGTTTTAGTTCAAACTTTGGGTTGTCTTTTATCTTTGTTTTATAGTACTCAAAAATATCAGTGGAGCGGATCCCAAGTCGGCTTGAATAGAATGGGAAACTGGGTTCTTCCTCAGTTGCGATGCGGATTCCAAGTTTAAGTTTTTGACCTTTATAATACTTTTTGTAATACTCAAACTCATCCTTGTGGTCTAAAACAGGAATAATATTGAACCCTTCATTCGCTAACTCAGTGATATTCTGACGATAAGCGAGTCTTTTATAGCCGTTACAGATAATAAACGTATCTTTGGAAATGTGCTTCTTTTTGTATTGTTCTTTGATAATCTGGATATCGAAGGCAGAGGAGGTTTCAATATGAACCTCGTTTTTTAATACTTCCTCTACCACGAAAGAAAAATGTGAACTTTTTGTGCAATAGCAATAATAGTATTTTCCGTTGTAATCGGCCTTAGCCATTGCAACATTAAAAAGTTTCTTGGCCTTTTGTACCTGGCTTGTAATTTTTGGAAGGTAACTGATTTTTAATGGCGTTCCATATTGTTTAATAATATCCATTAAGGGTATGTCATTAAAATACAACTCATTATCTTTTACTTCAAACCCTTCCTGCGGGAAGTTGAACGTTTGTTCAATTAAATTTTGATAGGAATTTGCCTTCATTTTTACAAAGTAAGTTATCCGGATATAAGAATTAGTGCAAATGTAAGTGATTTGGATTAACAAATTCAATTAAAATCTGAAGCGTTGACTTATGATAAAACCAATTAAAATTATCAGTGTACGATCTGAACTGGGTGCAGGTACCCGCGGTGCAAGTATGGGCGTTGACGCAATTAAAATCGCTGCACTTGATTTCGGAAGCCCTTTTTTTAAACGTCATAAGGTGACCGATATTCCGGACGAAAACCATCGTTTATTAGAACCGGTTGTACACGATTATGCCAAGCGAATTAAAAGTATTCACATTTTGTGCGAGCGCATTTCAAAAGAAATACAAAAAACAGTAAAGGAGGGCTCGATTCCTATAGTTTTAGCAGGCGATCACAGTTCCGCCATCGGAACAATTGCCGGCTTACGAATGGCCGCTCCCGATAAAAAAGTAGGCGTTATCTGGATTGATGCGCACGCCGATCTTCATTCGCCTTACACAACTCCCAGCGGAAACATGCACGGAATGCCGATTGCCTGCAGTTTAGGTGAAGATAACATGGATAAGGTTCAAAACAAACCGGACGACGAAACCATGGAGTATTGGGAAAGATTAAAAACAATCGGCAATATCGTTCCGAAAATAAATTACTCCGATCTGGTTTACATTGCGCTTCGCGATTTTGAACCTGCGGAAGATCATCTCATCAAAAAAAACAAAGTCCGTGTATTCACAGTCCCGGAAATTCGTAAAAAAGCCGTTGAACGCATCGCCATCGAATCGCTCAACTACCTCGATCACTGCGATTATATTTACGTAAGTTTTGATGTGGACAGTATGGACTCACGGATTTCTGCGGGAACCGGCACGCCTGTTCCCAACGGATTAACCGAAAAAGAAGCCGGCAATCTGGTGTATTACCTCATGCGCAGCAAAAAAATTGCCTGCTTTGAAATGGTGGAGATTAATCCGACACTCGACAGGGAAAACCTGATGGCTGAAAATGCGTTCGAAATTTTAAGCAAGGCAACCAATCAGCTCAGCCACGATTTGTAATCGCTCGCGATAATTACTTTACAATCCGTATTTTTGCGCGCCTAAAATGTGTGCAATTAAATTTTTATGATTACTGTTTCCAACGTTACACTGCAATACGGTAAAAAACCCTTGTTTGACGAAGTCAACCTGATTTTCACTCCCGGTAATTGTTACGGAATAATTGGCGCAAACGGCGCCGGAAAATCTACCTTTTTAAAAATTATTTCCGGAGAAATTGATCCATCAAAAGGACAAGTTTCCATCACACCCGGGCTTCGCATGAGCGTATTGAAACAAAATCACTTTGAGTTTGATGAGTTTCCCGTTTTGCAAACCGTCATCATGGGCAACAAACGTCTTCAGGCTTTGATTCAGGAAAAAGATGCGCTTTACGCAAAAGCGGATTTTTCTGAAGAAGACGGAATCAAGGCCTCAGAGCTGGAAGCGGAATTCGCGGAAATGAATGGATGGAATGCGGAAAGTGATGCCGCAGGTATGTTGAGTAACCTAGGCGTGAATGAATCCCTCCATCATAAACTCATGAAGGACCTCACCGGAAAAGAAAAAGTACGTGTGTTACTGGCACAGGCGCTATTTGGAAATCCGGATATTTTGCTGATGGACGAACCAACCAACGACCTTGACGTTGAAACCATTTCATGGCTTGAAGATTTTCTTGCGGATTTTGAAAACACCGTTATTGTGATTTCACACGACCGACATTTTCTGGATGCGGTCTGCACAAAAATCTGCGATATTGATTACGGAAAGATTTCCACCTATACAGGAAATTATTCGTTCTGGTATCAGGCATCGCAATTGGCCTTGCGTCAGAAATCAGATCAGAATAAAAAAATTGAAGATAAACGTGCCGAATTACAGGATTTCGTGCGCAGGTTCAGTGCCAACGCAAGTAAATCGCGACAGGCCACTTCACGGAAAAAATTACTCGAAAAACTGGTGGTGGATGAGATTCCTGCAAGTACGCGGCGCTACCCCGGAATTATTTTCAAACAGGAACGAGAGGCCGGAGATCAGCTACTTCACATCGAAAATCTTTCCAAATCCAATTCAGACGGATTATTGTTTTCCAAAATGAACATCAATGTTCAGAAAGGAGACAAAATTGCCTTTATCGGAAAAAATCATCTTGCCATTACCGCCTTGTTTCAAATTCTGAATGCCGAAGAAAAAGCCGATTCAGGTAGTTTCCTGTTTGGTACCACCATCACAACAGCGTATTTACCTAACGACAACAGCCAATTTTTCTCAGTGAACTTAAATCTAATCGACTGGTTAAGACAATTCAGTACCGACAAAGATGAAACTTACGTTCGGGGTTTTCTTGGAAAAATGCTTTTCGCGGGAGAAGATGTTTTAAAGAATTGTGGTGTATTATCCGGAGGAGAAAAAGTGAGGTGTATGGTTTCACGCATGATGCTGGCGAATGCCAATTTTTTAATGCTGGACGAACCAACCAATCACCTGGACCTGGAAAGCATCATCGCATTCAACGACGGATTGAAAGATTTTGGCGGAACAATTTTATTTACTTCCCACGATCACGAGTTCATACAAACAGTGGCAAACCGTGTGATTGAATTGACACCGGCGGGTATCATCGACAAAAAAATGACCTACGATGAATTTCTGGATGACGCCAATGTGAAACGCCAGCGCGAAGAACTTTACAAACTTTCTTCCTGGTCCTGATCTTCGTCGTTATCCATCGAATTCGGTTCAGGTAATTCCAGTGCCTGAATCGGCTGAATGGCTTTCCCCGCAATTCCCCGAATCGATTGGTACATGTAATTCGTATTCAGTAACACTTTTTGAAGTTGCTTTTCACGTTTCTTCCAGGCCCCTTCAATAGCTCGTTTTTCTTTTACCAGATCTTTTTGCATTTCAGTAAATCCTTCCACAATCGCCTCCACCTGCAAACGAAATTCATTTCCGGTAAGCAAATCATACAGCATCACCATTTTATCACCACGATTTTCATTGGAAGACGACACATCACTTACGCGAATAATGCTGTCTCGCAGCACCGCGCTCAATCCCTTAAATTCCTCAAAAGAACAAATCCAGACACCTTCGTACAAGCCGAGGCGCTGCATTCCTTTCGGATAATTGTCTGTTACCAAAACGCCTATGTCAGCACCTTTGTCGCGAATGTCCTGCTTGAATTTTTCGATCCAGTTCGGGCGAAACTCTTTGGTGCGTTTACTTTCGTAATAAATTGTGCCGCAATGCTGACGCATGGACGTATTTACGATCTGAAGACAATCCGCTCCACGCTCACCTTTCTTTATTTCCTGAATGGTATCGGTAGGAAAATTTTCTTCCAGCCATTCTTCGATGGCCAGCTCCTGCACCTCGCCCTGTAATTGCATCGAACCCTGCTCCTGCTTGCGTTTCATTTCATCCGTAAGTTTTTTCTGCTCTTCCAATTGCTTTTTCAATTCATTGAGCTGCATTTCACTCTTTTCACTTTCCAGTTTAATGATGCGCTCGCGCTCCTGCTGAATTTGTTCATTGAGTTTGCGCTCATTCTCCAATTCCAGTTGCTGACGGAGTTCATTTTTTTCCCTGACCAATCGTTCGTTTTCCGCTTTGGTTTTCATCAGCTCCTTTAGTTTTTCCGACTTATCATTCAATTCCTTTTTATATTCGGCAATCTCCTGCGATTGCTCTTCCGTTATTTTCGCTGACAATTCTTTTTCTAGCTTCACGCGTTGCTCATTCATTCGCTTTGCGACCTGCTCATCCACCACACGCTGTTGTTCTGCCCGCTGCTCTTCAAGCATCAAGCGCTGTTCATCTAATTTATTTTTCTCCAGCTCATATTTCTTTTTTTCGGCGGATAATTCCGCTGTGTATTTTTTCTTGTACTGCTCTTCCAGCTGATGCGATAACACATTGTTCACATCAATATCGCCTCCGCAATGAGGACACTGAATTTTGGTTGCTGTTGACATCGTTTATATGCTTAATTTATCTTTAAAATTCAATCTACTGAAAAATAATTCCCGACAGATAAAAGTACAAAAGTTATCGGGCTGATAAATGTTATCTACGTTACTTTCGGTAACAGATTACACTTTTCAAGAATGAAAAATGTGCCTCAAAATTGAAGTTTGATGAATCAGCGTTTTTTTCCTGCTATTTTTTAGACGAACAGGAACTATTCCTCCTTCAACAACTTCGCGCGAAGTACCTGATTGTTCAGTTCAAGTTCCAGTAAATAAATTCCTGAGGCTAATTCTTCAACTGAAATGAGCTCCTGATTTTTTCCTGTTTTCAACATTCGTTTTTCCTTGCGTAGTTCACGACCCCGTACATCGAGTAAACGAACAATTAATTCACTTTTTGTTTTTACACTTACATCAATCGTAAAATTATTCTTAGCAGGATTCGGATAAATTCCAAATGATTCAACCTGACTATCGTTGATACCGGTTGTCAATGGCGCAACAATATTTTTCACATTGGAACGCGATGTGGTGATGAGGGTGCGCGTGCTGTTGCAGGGAGCGGTTCTTTCAACCTCTATCGCATAATCAAGTGTTCCACCTCCGGGTGGATTCAAATCCGTATAGCTGTAAAGATTCGATGGCAGGGAGTCCAGCTTCACCCAGCCTGTTGATGCATGATAACGCCAGATATTAAATGTCGGGAAAGAAAACCCTTCATAAGCATCCCATGCTAAATTTCGTGTGTTGTTTATTCCTACGTTTACAGCAAGGTGTATTGTTTTGTGATTCGGACTTAACACTGTTTCTACACCGCAGGAATCTTTGAAAGAAATCTTGTACCGCCAGGCTCTAACTGCAGGATTTGCTACAGGGTCCGTGTACTCACTTACGGAGTCAAACGGCAATATTTTGATAAGGTTGTACACATTTAACGCACTTCCCTCCCGGTAAATCTTGTACTCTTTAATTCCATTAGCGCTTCCAGGCTTCTCCCAAATTACTTTGTTGGTACTGGAGATTGGATCCACAGAAACAATGCAAAGTTCAGGATTTATATTACCGGAGGCGTTGCTAACAAAAACAGTATCCGAAGATGAGCATCCATCTCCACCTGTAACAATCACAGAATAAGTTCCCGGGGAAAGTCCTGAAATATCTTCACTGCTTGCTCCATTGCTCCATTGAAAATTGTA
>OMJH01000221.1 GCA_900299295.1 Bacteroidota bacterium | reverse complement strand
TCTTATTTTATTGTTGGTAAAGTAAAAACGACCGAACAATTTATTGGCATGCCCTTTATTGTTGAGGTTAGCTCCATCCATGCAGATTTATACGAAAAGATTTTTAATTTTCGAATACTAAACGATCGGTCCTATGAATTGATGTACAATCAAAATGGGGAAGAAAAAAAACTTAAAGGAAATTTTGATAAAGACTTAATCACAACCGATTTTATTTTCAAAATTCGGAGTAACGGTTTTGTATCCGATGTTGGTAAACTCAATAACATCTTGTATCAGTTTACAGTACACTCTAAAGAAAATTTAATTTCGGGTATTCGAAATAATTTAAACATTGAAAATCCCGAATACACCCAAATTTTAAAAATAACGCTCAAAGACGTGTTGTGGGAGCGCGGAATCATCATACTCGACACGCTTTTTCAGGTATACGCACGCAGTAAATTGATTACAAAATTAGAACTAAACGACCGAACGGTTGATTACATAGACCGGCAGTTGTCCGAAATTACAGAGTCTTTAAGGACTATTGAAGACACATTGCAGGGTTTTAAAGAGCGTCAGTCCATCATTGATTTGGAATGGGAAAAAAACGATGTGTTTAGTAAAATTTCCATGTACGATAAAATGCATTCTGATTTGAATTTAGAATTGAATGCATTGAAAGATCTTGAAAACTATATTATTCAGGACAAAGACCCCTCTTTTTTACCTCCCAGCATGTATGTGTTTGAAAAAACGGGTTTTATGATAACTGCAGTTACAGAGTTGTATCAAAAGCAAATTGAACTTAGCCGATTAATTGGCAATTCAACTTCCGATAATCCAAACGTAATTGAGTTAAAGGCTTCTATTAAAAACACCAAACAAAATTTATTGTATTATATAATTAATGCACGTAATGCAGCCTTGCAAAGGTTTCGCAATATTGAAAACGAAACCAACAGCTATGTAAAAAATGCCAAGAGAATTCCAACCAAACAACGCAACATTGTTAACATTCAAAGAAAGTCAAAGGTTTCTGAGGACTTATATAATTTTTTATTAGAAAAAAAGACCAGCACTAAAATTGCCAAAGCCAGTATCGTTCCCGAAGTAAAACGGGTAGAGTCGCCACGTTACTCAGGCATTGACTCTCCCGATACAGAAAAAATAAAAAAACAGTTTTTAACCTTTGGCTTTTTTATTGCCATTCTCATCATTATTTTACGACAAATCTTTTATTACCGAATAGAAACGGTCGAAGAACTTAAAGAAAATACCAGCTTGCCGCTGGTAGGGGGTTTGCCCATTATTAAAAGTCAGGAAAGCGAGGGTGTGGTAACCAATGAATTGCCCAATTCCCGAATTTCAGAGGCCTTTCGGAACATTCGAACCAATTTAAAGTACATCAATATTGACCAAGACGCAAAGACGGTTTTGGTAACCTCTTTTTCTCCCGGAGAAGGAAAAACCTTTACCAGTGTAAATATTGCCAATGTCTTAGCCAAATCAGGAAAAAAAACAATTATTCTCGAATTGGATTTACACAAACCACGTATTTACCAACGTTTTGGATACGAACAACAAGCCAAGGGCATCACCACGTATATCAATGGACAGCATGAACTGGAGGACATTGTAACGCAATGTCCGATAGACAATCTTTATGCGATGTTTTCCGGGCCCATTCCGCCCAATCCTTCGGAATATGTATTGTCGGAAAAACTTCGAAATCTTATTCAATACGTAAAAACACATTTTGATTATGTAATCATAGACACGCCACCGGCCGGCTTATTATCCGATGCTTTGTATTTGATTCAATTTGTCGATTCCACCCTCTTTGTATTAAATACCAAAAGTGCAAGTAAAAGGGTGGTCCAGTTTATCAATCAAATAACAGAAGCCAATAAATTAAAAAATATTTTTTTGGTACTTAATGGAATTAAACGTTCTTCAAAACGTTATTATTATAAGGGATACGGGTACAGCTACGGTTATGGATACGGCTACGGCTACGGTTATGGTAAAGGATCGTACGGCGAGCAAGGTTACGGTGGCTACGGTGGTTATGGGGGTTACGGTGGATATGGCGGAAACAGCGATAAAAAACCAAGTAACTGATTTTCAGGATTTTAAAAGTTTAAAAACTTAAATTTCTTTCAAAACTAACATAAAATGAGTAAATTTATTACTCAAAAATGATAGAAACTCTAATATCATCAAAAACCCGAATTAAACTGTTGATGAAATTTTTTTTAAACAGTCAAAATACGGCGTATTTGAGAAATTTAGAGGATGAATTTGGAGAATCAACCAATGCTATAAGGGTTGAACTTAACAAATTTGAAAAAGCCGGTTTTTTAGCTTCTTCGGCTCGGGGAAATAAAAAAATGTTTTCGGTTAATACCCTGCATCCCCTCTTTTCAGACATCCATCGTATTATTTTAAAAATGACCGGTCTGGAATATGTGGTGGATTACGTTTTACAACGCATAGGCGATTTAAATCAGGTTTATCTGGTTGGTAAACTTTGCAAGGGCCAAGACACCAATATCATCGATTTGGTATTGGTCGGAGACCGGCTTAATAAGCCTTTTTTATTGGAACAAATTGAAAAGGCAGAAAAAAAATTAAATAAAAAAATAAGGTACGTGCATTTTACCTGCAGCGAATTTGATTTGGAAAAAATCAAAGAACCCGGGGTGCACCCCTTATTATTATGGAGTAAGTAAACTCCAAAAATAATACAGTACGGTTCAGTTTATGGGACTGAGGTGGCGAAGCCATGAAAACTAAAATACAAAGTTCAGATTGCTGGAAAGTGGTGTACGTTGCACCCCGATCTGAAAAAAAAGTAGGAAACACGCTCACTCTAAGGGGTATTGAAAATTTTGTTCCCATAAAACGGGAAAAACGAAAATGGAGCGATCGTTGGAAATGGGTGGAAATGCCTCTTATAAGCGGTTACGTGTTTGTTAAACCCGATGCACAGCAACGGGATCGGGTTTTGCAGGTAAAATCGGTACTCAATTACGTGCGTTACAATCAAGCAGACGCCCGGGTTCAGGATGCAGAAATTAAGGCTTTAAAATCCATTCAAGAAAAAGGGTATTACGTTGAAATTGCATCAGAAAATTTAAAATCGGGAGATCGTGCACGAATAGCCTATGGACCGTTTAAGGGATTAACCGGAAACGTAATAAAACAACATTCAGAAACCATGATTACCCTGATTATGGATTGTATAGATATAGCACTTAGAATAAAAGTTCCGGCCGAAGTTTTAATAAAAGAAAAACCTCAATGATTGCAATTTTAGATTATGGGCTTGGAAATTTAGCCTCTGTTGAAAACATGTTTCGAAAGATTGGAGTTAAAGAAGTTACTATAACCAAGCAACCGGAACAAATTGCTCAGTGCAAAAAACTTCTGTTGCCAGGGGTAGGGGCTTTTGATGCCGGCATGACCTTGCTGGAACAAACCGGATTAATTCCATTATTAAATCACAAAATACTTGTTGAAAAAGTTCCTGTATTGGGAATTTGTTTGGGCATGCAAATGTTTGGTAAAGGCAGTGAGGAAGGTAAATTAAATGGACTGGGCTGGATTGATGCCCATTCGGTTAAGTTTAATCCTCCGGCCGGTTCGCAATACAAGGTACCGCACATGGGTTGGGAATACGTACAGGTTATTAAAGAAAATCCATTACTTTCACGCGAGGTTAAAAGCCGATTTTATTTTGTTCATTCCTATCATGTGGTTTGCGAGGATTTAGAACAATCCATTGGAATTGCCAAGTTTGACCACACCTTTACATGCATGGTTAATAAAGAAAATATTTTTGGAACACAATTTCATCCAGAAAAAAGCCTGCGTTTTGGCATGGAAGTACTTTTGAATTTTTCCAAGTTATAATGGCCTTAAAACGTATTTTACCCTGTTTGTTGTACAACGGAAAAGGTTTGGTAAAAACCATTCAATTTAAAAATCCCGGTTATGTGGGCGATCCTATAAATGCAATAAAAATTTTTAATGAAAAAGAAGTCGACGAGTTGGTGGTATTAGACATTAATGCTACAAAAGAACAAAGGGGACCTAATTTTTCTAAAATTGCAGATATGGCCGGCGAAGCTTTTATGCCTTTTGCCTATGGAGGTGGCGTTAAAACTTACGAAGATTTTGTACAGCTATTTAAACTGGGAATTGAAAAAGTAATAGTAAATACGTTGTTAATCGAATCACCCGAAACTGTTAAAAGGGTTGTCGATTCTTATGGAGCTCAGGCCGTAGTTGCAAGTGTAGATTATCGGAAGCCAATGTTTGGGCCAAAAGTGCCATTTAATTACGCTGGAAAAAAAATAAAACACGATTTGTCCTCCTTTGTAAGTTATGTCGAAAAGGAGCTCGGTGTTGGAGAAATACTGTTGCAAAGCGCAGACCGTGATGGCACCTGGGAGGGTTATGATTACGAGGTCATCAGTAAAGTGGTTGCGGCTTCGTCACTGCCGGTGATAGCTGCCGGTGGATGCGGAAACCAGGATCATTTAAAAAAAGTATTGTATGAGTGCAATGTAAATGCGGCAGCTATAGGTAGTATGGCCGTTTATAGTAAAAAAGGAATGGGCGTTTTAATAAATTTTCCGGTACGGGAACATATTATTAAGGAATGAAAAAAGGTGCAAACATAAAACATTCAGAATGGGACCTTACCATTAAGCCTAAAAGCAAATGGTATGATTTTAAAATATCTGAAATTATTAGGTATAAAGATTTGTTAATGCTTTTTGTTAAAAGAGATTTTGTTGCCCTTTACAAACAAACCATTCTTGGTCCCCTTTGGTTTATACTACAACCGGCTGTTACCACCATTACCTTTTCAGTTATTTTTGGAAATTTAGCAAAAATATCAACTGATGGATTGCCTTCTATATTGTTTTATTTAAGCGGAATTACGCTTTGGAATTATTTCTCTGATACGCTCAATAAAACTTCAGATACATTTACAACCAATGCCCATATTTTTGGTAAGGTGTATTTTCCAAGAATGATAGTTCCTTTATCTGTTGTTTTGTCCAATATGATTAAACTTGGAATTCAGTTTTTATTGTTTTTAATAATTTGGATTTATTATTGCATTAATGCACCAGAGTCCATACATCCCAATAGGACGCTCGTACTTTTACCTTATTTAATTTTACTTATGGGCATATTGGGACTATCAATGGGGATTATTATTTCTTCTTTAACTACTAAATACAGAGACATGAAGTTTCTGGTATCATTTGGTGTTCAGTTGTTAATGTATGCCTCTCCCATTGTATTTCCCCTATCTATTGTACCCGAATCTTATAAACTCCTTATTTTGGCAAATCCCATAACAAGTATTATAGAAACGTTTAAATATGCCTTTTTGGGTGTGGGTGTTTTTAATCCTTACCATCTCTTGTACAGCAGTTGTTTTGCACTTATTCTTTTTTTTACAGGCTTAATAATATTTCATAAAGTTGAAAAAAGCTTTATGGACACGGTATAACGATAAAGCAATTATAATAAAATGAGCGAAATTGTTTTACAAGTTGAAAATATATCCAAGCAATACCGATTGGGGCAGGTAGGAACCGGTACCATTGCGCAAGATATCAATCGTTGGTGGCATATGCTCAGAGGAAAAGAGGATCCCTATTTAAAAGTTGGAGACATTAACGATAAGAGTGCACGTGGAGGCAGTGATTTTGTTTGGTCATTAAAAGACATTTGTTTTGATGTAAAAAAGGGCGAGGTAATAGGTATTATTGGCAAAAACGGGGCCGGAAAATCAACGCTGTTAAAAATTTTGTCTCAAGTAACTACACCAACAACCGGTCAGGTAAAAATAAAAGGCCGAATTGCCTCCTTATTGGAGGTTGGAACCGGTTTTCATCCGGACCTTACCGGAAGAGAAAATATTTTTTTGAACGGAGCAATTTTGGGAATGAATAAATTGGAAATTAAGTCTAAGTTAGAGGAAATTGTAGAATTTAGTGGAGTTGCAAAATATTTAGACACGCCCGTAAAACGTTATTCTTCGGGCATGATGGTACGATTGGGATTTGCCGTAGCGGCCCATCTCGAACCGGAGATATTAATCGTGGATGAAGTACTGGCTGTGGGTGATGCGGAGTTTCAAAAGAAGTGCATGGGTAAGATGAAGGATGTGAGCGGGGAGGGCAGAACGGTTCTTTTTGTAAGTCACAACATGCCTTCTATAAGAATGCTTTGTGATAGTTGCATTTTTCTATCTAAAGGAATGCTTCTGAGCAAAGGAAACACCGATGCAATTATTGGAGAATACCTGAACACTCAATTAGTACCACATAACGG
>OMJH01000220.1 GCA_900299295.1 Bacteroidota bacterium | reverse complement strand
TTTTGGCATTAATCATTGCAATTGCAAAGGCAGGGAGCTTTATCAGTGCTATTTTCACCATTATTCTGGTGTTATTTTATGTTTTTGTGATGCTAAAATTTATTCGGCCTTTTCTAAAAAAATTAGGCGAAGTTTTTTCAAATAAAGAAACCATAAGCATTAGCGTTGTCAGTCTTGTTTTTGGAATTCTGTTGATCTCTGCATTTATTACTGAAATACTTGGTATTCATGCTTTGTTTGGTGCTTTTCTTGCCGGTGTAATCATGCCTCAGGGGGTTAATTTTCGACGTTTATTGATCGAAAAAGTAGAATCGGTATCAGTAGGATTACTTCTCCCTTTATTTTTCGTGTTAACTGGATTAAGAACTCAAATTGGCTTATTAGGCGAATCTGACTTATGGGGCCTTTGTGGAATTGTTATTCTTATCGCATCACTGGGAAAATCCGGAGGGATTGTAATTGCTTCAAGAGTTTCTGGGTTGAATTGGAAAGAGTCTCTTACTCTCGGCGTGCTTATGAACACCCGCGGACTTATGGAATTAGTAGTTCTGAACATTGGCTATGACCTCGGTATTCTTTCTCCGGAATTATTTGTCGTTTTTGTCATAATGGCACTGGTAACAACCTTTACTACCGTGCCTGCACTAAATTTATTGGGCAAATTTTATAAATCATCTTCCTCAACCGATTCTTCAAGTTTCAATAATAAATTCCGTATTCTTTTATCTTTTGCTAACCCTAATAGCGGAAAAAAATTGGCGAGAATCGCTTCAGTACTCGTTGGTAAAACAAAGGAAAAAACGTTTTTGACAGCCTTGCATGTTACACCAACTGCAGATATCAATACCTATCAAGTTAGTGAATATGAAAAGGAAAGCTTCAGGCCCATAAAACTTGAGTCTCAGCGACTAGAACTTTCCATTAATTTCAAGTATAAAGTCAGCAACGATGTAAGTGAAGAAATTATATCAGAATCAAATTCAGGTAAACATGATTTAATGCTTGTTGGCGTGGGGCAATCAATTTTTTCAGGCTCATTATTAGGACAAGTTATTGGAATAACTGCCAACGCATTTAATCCAGATAAACTAATTGGTGCTATTACAGGTAAAAATCATTTGTTTCGAACCAAAAGTATCCTTGACGATAAATCAAATGAATTTCTCAATAGGTGTAAGATTCCGATTGGTGTTTTTATTGATCATGAATTAGAACGCATTGATGAAATTATTATTCCTGTTGTTTCCATCAGTGACTTGTTTTTGTTTTTTTACGCAAGAAAAATTGTGAATAACAGTAATGTTCGGATTTCATTGCTGGATTTTTCAGGTGTCATACTATCCAACGCTGAGATATTGGATGAAGTGAATGCTCTTGAGAATTTAGCAAATAATCGTTTTGTGTTGCATCAACGTCAAAATTTCTCCATGAATGAATTTAGAAATAGTGACCTTGTAGTTTTGAGCATGGATGGATTTAATAAACTTTCCGGCGAAGTGGATTTACAGGATAAAGAATTTTCATCTTTATTAATTTTACGTCAGTAACTCACTTCATTCATTGTTTTACAATTTGAACAACCGGCAGTGTTTGTAGAAAAGAGTTTTATTTATGTCAATTTAAAAGGAAAGATAATGTACGTCAACTGCCATTTGGTATTGCGTTTTTCTTATATCAGGGAAGAAAACTATCTCATTTTAATTTTTTAGCCTCTTCCCAAAAAAATTCCATTTCGCTCAGCTTTGAATTTTCAAAATTTATTCCTTTTTCTTTAAGCTTGGTTTCAATATAATTAAACCTTTTTATAAATTTTTGATTGGTCTTTTCCAGAACATCTTCCGGATTTAGTTTTAAAAATCTACCATAATTAATTAAGGAAAAAAGTACATCACCGAATTCTTCCTCTATTTTTTCATTGACTAAAGGCGCATCCTGCACCTCTTTTTCCAACTCCCGTATTTCTTCCTTAACTTTTTCCCATACTTGTAGTTTGTTTTGCCAGTCGAATCCTACCCCGCTTGCTTTTTCCTGTATTCGCTGCGCCTTAATTAACGCAGGTAGTCCCTTCGGTACGCCTGAAAGCACACTGCGATTTCCCTCCCGCAATTTAATTTTTTCCCAATTTTGCTTTACCTCCTCCTCACTATTTACCTTTATCTCGCCGTAAATATGTGGATGACGGTCAACCAGCTTTATACATATGGAATCAATCACATCTTTTATATCAAACAATTTAGTTTCGCTGGCAATCCTTGAATAAAATACAATATGAAGTAAAATATCACCTAACTCTTTCTTAATGTTTTCAAAATCCTTTTCAATAATTGCATCAGAAAGTTCATAAACTTCCTCTAATGTCAGGTGGCGGATACTTTCAATAGTTTGCTTTTTATCCCATGGACATTGTTCCCGTAATTCATCCATAATTTTTAGCAGGCGAACAAAAGACTCAGCCTGATTTGTTTTATTGCTCATTGAATTGTTTTTACAGCTACTTGTGCAAAGGTATTTTCTTAATTTTGTTGTTGTATGGGAGTTGAAAAGAAATGGATAACTCTGATTGGCTTAATTGTTTTGCAATTCCCGTATTTCGCCTTTACTCAAATTAAAAGTTCCTGTCTGCTGAGGGCTAGTGCTCATTATGGTGTAATTCTACAGCACCGCAACAGTATGGGTCATCTCATCAATGGCCATATTTCCGGCGCTGAATTGAATATTGCTTTTCCATCATACGGTAAAAACTTGTATGAAATTGAAAATAACCAACCTGAAAAGGGAGTTGGTATTTTTTGGTTAGACCTTGCTAACCGTGAACAATTAGGGCAACTTATTGCATTTGCACCATTTCTGGAAATTCCATTAAATGAACAGCAAGGTTTTTGGACTCAACATTTAAGACTCGGACTTGGAATTGGCTATGCAACTCGTAAATTCGACCCTATTGAAAACCACAAAAACAATGTAATAAGCACGTCGTTTAACGGTTTTGTAAATTTTAAATTTTTATTCAAACATATTATTTCACCAAAGTTCAGGCTGGATTACGGACTAAGCCTGATGCACGCATCGAACGGGAAATTTAAAGTACCTAACCTTGGAATAAATGTAGGAACCTTCAATCTTGCTGTTGTTTTTATGAACAAACAAAATAATAATCCCATTTCTGATCCAATCAGAATCCTGATTGATTCTTCAACTCAACGTAAGTCAAAATATGAATTACTTTTTGGTGCTGCCTTGGGAATAACCACGATTTATCCGGTTGGCTCTCAAAAATTTCTGGCTCAATCCTACTCTGCAGCCATTTTCTACAATAAACGAAATACGCATAAATGGGGAATGGGATCCGATGTATTTTATAACCCCGCAAATAAAATTAATGCTTTTCAAGAAGATTCATTAACGCTGAGTTCTTTTCAAAATATTCAAATAGGCTTTAAAGGCTCCTGGGCGTACAACATTGGCCGTATTTCTTTACCAATAGAAATGGGTGTTTATGTGCACACAGGATATAAAGGTGATGGGGTATTTTATCACCGAATAGGTGTTCGCTATTATTTTAAAAATAACCTTGTGGCTTCCTTTACCCTAAAAGCTCATTGGGCAAGAGCTGATTATTTTGAATATGGATTCGCCTATCGTTTACCCTTAAAAGTTAAAAATTAAATTCATGAATTTTTATAGTCATAGACGCTACGCCCAATTTATATTTTTTATTCTATTTCTGTTATTTTCTTGCAAAAAAGAAAACCTGTGCGATTGCTTTAAAGGAACCGGAAAAGACATAAGAGAACAGAGAATTTTACCCGCATTTGACAAACTTTATGTTGAGGATCGATTTGAAGTTTATATAAAAGAGGATACAGCATTTTTGATACAGGTTGAAGGCGGAGAAAACTTAATTCCACTTGTGAAAACAAGCGTTGAGAATAATACACTTAAAATAACAAACAACAATAAATGCAATGCGGTACGCTCCTATAAGCGACGCATTAAAGTTTATATTTCGGCTCCTCGGTTTTCTGAAATAACCCAAAATGGAGTCGGAAATATTTATTCAATCGGGGCGCTGCAAACCGACTCTGTTTATTACCATATATTAAATTCAGGAAATATTTTTATCCATATCGACAATACCTATCTCGCAGGCGGACTAAATGGAATGGGTGATTTTTATGGATCTGGCAAAACCTTTAAACATATTTGCAATGTAAATGGCGAAAGCTGGGTAGACTGCAGAAATCTGGAAACGGAAATTTCTGATCTTTATATGAAAACATCAGGATCAACATACATAACTGTGAACCAATCATTGAACGTGATAATAAAGCAAAGTGGTAACGTTTATTACAACGGAAATCCTGCTCAAGTTATTAAGCAAATTGACGGCACAGGTAAATTAATACAAGGCTATTAAAATGAAACTTAAAGTATTCACGGTTTTTATTTTATTCATGTATTGTTTAAACGCACAGCAGAATAAAGAAGATTATGCCAACGATAATTTTTTTCGGTTTGATAATTTTATTTATAAATCATCCATTAAAACTGTATTATGCCATGAGTCAAGTTTTGAAATGAATCCACCTGAAATTGATCTGCACTCCGATCAAAAAATACAACTTAGTTTCGATGATCTCGAGGGCGGATTTAAAACCTATCAATATACTTTTTTTCATTGCGATGCCAACTGGAACCCTGACGACTTAATGATTAGTGAGTATTTAACCGGTTTTTTTGATGACCAAATTACCAACCGCAGCGCTTCCTTTAATACAGTTGTTTCATACACCCATTATACCTGCAGTTTTCCTAACACTGCAATTCGTTTTTCAAAAAGTGGCAATTACATCATAATGGTGTATGAAAACGGAAATAAAGATGAACCGATAATCTCAAGAAAATTTAGGATTTTTGAAAATCTTGTCTCGCTTTCAGCAAGAATACATCAACCGTTAGGAAGCGATGTGCTTTACAATACGCATGAAGTAGACTTTAGTATTTTTTTTACTCAGTATCAACTTACCAATCCGGCAACGGATGTAAAAGTCGTTATCACGCAAAATGATCGTTTTGACAACTCTATTACATCTCTAAAACCCTTGTTTATTAAAGATAAAGAGCTTAGCTATGATTACGATGACGGTTCGAACTGTTTTCCTGCCGTAAATGAATTTCGTGTCCTTGACATAAAAAGTTCACGTTACCCAGGACCAACCACACAACGGCTTTTTAGGGATTCAGCATCTACAGTTTTCCAAGTCATTCTCAAGAAGGATGAACCACGAACTTTTAAGCGCTATGTATTTAGCCCAGATATAAACGGAAGATATTTAATTAAATCGAATGAAGCTTCCAATTCCACAACCGAGGCCGATTATATGGAGGTTACATTTTTCCTGCCTTTTGAATACCCTACCGACAATGGTAATGTTTACCTAGTTGGAGGTTTTAATCAGTTTCAGCCCACAAAAGAAAATAAAATGCACTATGACAAATTAAATAAAGGATACACGTGCAAATTGTTGTTAAAACAGGGTTATTTCAATTATTACTATTCTTT
>OMJH01000219.1 GCA_900299295.1 Bacteroidota bacterium | reverse complement strand
CAATTGGTGGAGCCTGCACCCAAGCCTCGCAATCTGGAAATGGACAAGTTTTAATTTCTTATAATGCAACAACCGCAGTTGTTACAGCTACTAATACAGGGCCCTATTGCCCTGGCGCAACTATCCAACTTAATACGCCAGCTACAGGGACTTGGTCATGGACCGGACCGGGCGGCACTTTCACATCAACACTTCAAAATCCAACCATTCCAAATGCAACGGCTTCAAGTGCCGGAGTTTATTCGTTAACCGTAACCAATAATGGTTGCATATCAAATGCTACCACCACAGTTACTCTGTTGCCTCAACCAACATTAACCGTAAATTCCACTTCCATTTGTTTGGGACAAGGTACCGCAACATTAACGGTTTCAGGTGCAAATTCATATTCCTGGTCAGCTGGCCTAACTCCGCCATCCGGACCAACAGTAACTGCAAGTCCGACAGTTACCACTGTTTATACTGTAACTGGAACGAGCATAAACACCTGCACCAACACAGCAACTGCAACTGTAACAGTATTCGCACTACCTGCAATTACTTCCAATACCGCAGCCATTTGTGTCGGTCAGACAACAGCCACTTTAACTGCAAGCGGAGGAGTCTCATATTCTTGGTCAGCCGGAACTTCTCCATCTACCGGTCCTAGCGTTACAACCTCCCCAACTGTTTCAACAATTTACACTGTTACCGGGACTGATCAAAATGGTTGTACCTCCACAGCCACAGCATCCGTAACTGTTAATCCATTACCTGTTGTAACTGTAAATTCACCTTTTATTTGCCCTGGCACAACAGCTACTTTAACAGCAAATGGAGCGGTTAATTATTCCTGGTCCTCAGGAACCAACCCAAACAATTCCCAAACTGTCACAGCGAATCCTTTGGTAAATACCTCCTATACAGTTACAGGAACAGATTCATACGGATGCACTAACACCGCCATTTCACAAGTAAGTATTAACCCTTCGGCGTTTGTAGACGCAGGAATTGATGATACAATATGTAACGGTAATCCGTTTTCATTGAATGCAAGTGTTTCACCGGGCACAACTGTAACATGGAATCCCGGTGCGATGAATGGTGCTATTCAACAACTGATTGCTAATTCATCAACAACATTTTATGCTGATGTTGTGGACGCTAACGGTTGTGTTGGTTTAGATTCTATTTTGATAACTGTTCCTCCTGCGTTTACACTAGTTTCGAGCTCAACCCCGGAAACGTGCAATGGATCTTGCGACGGAACAATGAGTGTTGCGGTAACTCCTTCTACAGGTCCGTTTGCTTTTTATACCTATCTATGGACTACTTCAGCTACAACTTCTAGCGTTTCCAATGTTTGCTTCGGTAATTATTCGGTTGATGTATTTGACATTGCCGGTTGTATAAGTACTGTAACGGTTGCAGTTTCACAGCCCATGAGTCTTAACCTTACAACGAGCAATGTTACACCTGCAACCTGCAACGCAAGTTGCGATGGTTCAGTTGTGGTAAACCCAACCGGAGGAACGGCACCTTATACATATACATGGTCATCTCTCGGCAGTGGAAATAATCCGATAAATTTATGCGCCAACAACTACACCTGTACAGTCACCGATGCTAATAATTGCAGCGACACAGTTCATGTAACTATATCACAACCTGCAATTATTGCGGCGACCATCAATCCTGTTCAAACAATTTGTATTGGTCAAAATATTTCGCTTACAGCCGTCGCAAGCGGAGGAAACGGCGGGTATCAGTATTCATGGTCGGGAGGAAGCACTGCAGGTAGCGGCGCAACCGTTACCTCATCGCCCACTGTAACTACAACGTATAATTTGGTTGTAACTGATCAAAACAATTGTTCCCCGGCATTAACGAACATTACGGTAAATGTAAATCCGCCTTTAACTGTTGTTGCAAGCAACAATGTATCCGTTTGTCCGGGAATCAGTGCTAACCTAAGCGCTTTAGCTACCGGTGGAAACGGGAATTATACACTTAGCTGGCAAGGTGGAACAACTCCTTCTTCGGGTACAAGTGTTACCGCTACACCAACAATAACAACAACCTACACCGTTACCGTAACCGACAATTGTGGAACGCCGTCTGCAAGCGATGCAGTAACAGTGACCTTATTCCCTGTTCCTGTTATTGGAATAACTCCCGGAGTTTCCAACGGATGTAATCCTGTTTGCACGAATTTCACCGCTACATCATCCGTTCCGCTTTCAAACGTAATTTGGAGCTTTAGTAATACTACGTCTGCAACAGGAGTATCAACTCCAAATTTTTGTTTTTCAACTCCGGGAATTTACAGCGCAAATATTCTTGCCACCGACATAAATAATTGTCAGCATAGTTACTCCGGAAATAACCTCTTAACCGTATACCCGGTTCCTATTGCTGATTTTACCTCAAACCCACCTTCAGGAACAATATTAAATCCCGAAATTAATTTTATAGATTTGTCTTCAGGAGGCAACATTAATTCATGGTCATGGAATTTTGGTACTATCCCTGCTTCATTATCCAGCAACCAAAATCCTGAATATACCTACCTTGAGCCCGGAGAATACAATGTATGGCTCGTGGTAACGAATAGTGAAGGTTGTATTGACAGTGTCAATCATCCAATTTTAATTGAACCCGAGTTTGTATTTTTTGCTCCAAATGCCTTTTCTCCTAACAATGACGGTTTAAATGATTTCTTTGGCATAACAGGTACAGGAATCAGTACTGAAGGGTTTGAACTTTGGATTTATGACCGTTGGGGTAATTTGATTTTCAACACCAACGATATTCTCAAGACCTGGGATGGAAAAACACCTTCAGGTAAGGAGGAAATTATGCAAGACGTATATGTATGGAAGGTGTCTTTAAAAACCTGGAATGGCTCTAAAAAGAATTTTGTAGGCCATGTTACGGTATTAAGATAAGAAGCATTAATCCTCTAATTATTCCAATTTTAGTTTTTAATTCGTTATTTACATTTTTTTCTCCTGCCCGCCACCTTCTATTTATTTTCAAAATCAGGCAAACTCATTTCACTATTTTCTAAATGCTGCAATGGATAATGTAGCCAAATTACAAGACCTCCCCCATTGAAATCACTAAAAAAAAGCAAATTCCTACCCAACACGCAAAAGGAACCATCACTTTTGCAGATTTCGTATCTTTACCCAATATGCGAGATCTCTTCTGGACTCTAATAATAGTATGGTTGATTTGGAAAGTATGGGAAATGATGAAAAATTTCGGCAATATTCATTTCCATAAAAATGAACAACATCACCACTATCATTCAAATACCCGGCATAGCAAATCTTTTGAAAACAATAAAAAGATTCCTGACTCTGAAGGAGATTATGTGGAATTTGAAGAATTCAAAAAATAGTATACAATTTCTTTAAATGAAAAAAATTATTTCTTCCATTGAGGAAATTCTCGGTCCGAAAACCGTGATTCCCATTCTCTCGGCTCTAGCCATTTTCCTTCTCATCAATACAATTTATTTTAAAGATGGGCTTTCTGCAGACAAAGTCCTTAGTCAGGGTGACGTGATGAATTTTAAAGGTGCCGCCAAAGAAATTCAAACGTATCGTGCTGAAACCGGAAAAGAAGCCTTGTGGACCAATTCAATGTTCGGCGGAATGCCCGCTTACCAAATCTCAACCTATTACGCCAACCGTTCACTCAACTTCATCAACCAGACGCTACAACTCTGGTTACCGCAGCCTTTGGGAATGGTATTCCTCTACATGCTGGGATTTTTCATTCTCCTTCTATGTCTTGAAATTAATGCCTGGCTGGCAATTATTTTTTCAGTGGCCTTTGCCTTCTCGTCCTACTTTTTCATCATCATTGAAGCCGGACATAACACGAAAGCGGTTGCCATCGCCTACTCCGCACCTTTACTTGGCGGAATAATCCTTCTGCTGCGACAAAAATGGATTCCCGGATTTATTTTAACTACACTTTTTACCGGATTGGAGATTTATGCAAACCATCCGCAGATTACCTATTACATGTTTTTGCTTGCCGGACTGATCATTCTCGTAAGAACCTTTGAATTAATAAAAGAAAAAAAATATATCGAATGGATTAAATCAGTCGGATTGATTCTGGCGGCACTTTGCATCGGCATCGCGCCGAACATCAGTAGCCTTTGGACAACTGCAGAGTACGGAAAATTTACAACACGTGGTCCCTCTGAGCTAAGTATTAATTCCGATGGAAAAGTAAATACCGACAGACAAGGATTGCCAATTGATTATGCAACGGATTGGAGTTACGGAACTGACGAAAGTTTCACCTTGCTCATTCCAAATTTCAAAGGCGGAGCCTCCGGTTATATCGCCGATAATATCTCTGAAAAATCATCCTCAGAACTAAACCCTCAGTATGCGGAAACAATTCTGCAGAATAACATTTACTTCGGCGATCAGCCATTTACTTCAGGTCCGGTTTATGCGGGCGCCATTATCGTTTTCCTCTCTATACTTGGATTAATTATTGTCCGCAATCCATTAAAATGGGCATTATTCGGCGGAATTATTTTTTCGCTTATTCTGTCATGGGGTAAAAATTTTCCGGGTCCTACTCAATGGTTCTTCGAACATTTCCCATACTACAATAAATTCAGGGCCGTATCCATGATTTTGGTCGTTGCAGAACTCTGCCTGCCATTGCTTGCCGCGCTTGCATTGCAAGAAATCATTCAACATAAAAACACTGAAAAGCAAAGTGAAAAATGGTGGAAAGAAAAATTTCCGAAAGGAAGTCTGATTGCAGGAGGTATTGTTACTTTTTTTCTTTTACTTTCTTTAGTTTCCCCGCGCAGCGTTAATACCTTCCACTCCCAAAAAGAATCAATATCTGCATACGAAAAAACGGTGGTGGATGAATTATTGTCGCGTGCCAAAAATGAAAAACCGGGCACGCCTGTCAATCAATTATTGGCAGAAGCAAAAACCAACGCGAAGCAATATGTAGATGGTTATCGTGAATTCCTGCCTGAACTGGAAGCAGCCCGAATTGATTATTTCAAGTCCGATGTTAAACGTTCTCTCCTGTTTGTACTCATTGCAGTATTAATTATTTTGTTGTTCACAACAAAAAAAATCCCTGCCAATGCCCTTTTTGCCTCTCTGGGATTAATCATTCTTATTGACATGTGGCAGGTAAACATTCGCTACCTGAACAAAGACAGTTTCAAGGAAAAAAATGAGGAAGGCGAATTCGTAAAAACACCCGCAGATAACTACATTCTTAATGATAAATCAAATCCAGATTTTCGTGTGATCAGCTCCGCTGTGAACACTTTCAACAACTCAACTGTCTCCTACTTTCATAAATCAATTGGTGGATACCACGGTGCAAAACTTAAGCGTTTTCAGGAACTGCGCGAGTTTTACCTTGACCGGGAACTTTCCATTGCCACTCAAATTGCAGATGCCGGAGTAAATGATTCTACGGCGAAAATTTATCTGAACCGCAGTTGTCCGATTTTAAATATGCTGAACACCCGTTACATTATCACACAAAAAAATCAGGGTTCAGTACCTTTTAAAAATCCTTCGGCCAATTCAAATGCATGGACAGTCAGCCAGATTCAATGGGCTCCTTCCGCAGATTCAGAAATTGTTTGGACAGGAAAAATCAATACCAAGACAACTGCAGTGATCAACGAACCAAAATTCAAATCTCAGTTGAACGGGTGGGATAAAATTTCAGGGTCTCCGGCAAGCATTCAACTTAAAAATTACTCGCCCAATTACCTGAAGTACGAATTTGAAAGTGCGCAGCAGCAATTGGTAGTATTCTCTGAAATTTGGTACCCCGCAGGATGGAAAGCGACGATTGACGGAAATCCTGCTCCGCACGTGTGCGCGAATTATGTTTTACGCGCCATGATGGTTCCTGCAGGAAAACATACTATCGAATTTAAGTTTGAGCCTGAAAGTTATTTGACCGGAGAAAAAATAGCTCTAGCAGGTGTGGGTATTTATTATGCAGGTATTGTTGGTGGACTTGCCTTAATTTACGTCCGTCGAAAAAAGAAAAACGCATGAAACCGGTTTACATCATCGCTGAAGCCGGAGTAAATCACAACGGCGATTTAAAAATGGCACTTGAACTTGCCGACAAAGCAAAAGAAATCGGTGCAGACTGCGTAAAATATCAAACATTCAAAGCCGAACAAATTGTTACCGCGGCATCTCCAAAAGCAAAATATCAGCTCGAGGTAACGGATAAAAGTGAAAGTCAATTCGAAATGCTAAAAAAACTCGAATTGAAAAAAGAAGATTTTGCTTTGATTCAATCGCATTGTCGTCAAATCGGAATTGATTTCATGTCGACTCCTTACAACCCGGAGGACGCAGATTTGCTGAATAGCATTGGGGTGACTGCATTCAAAATTGCGAGTGGACAAATGGTTGAAACGCCGTTCTTGAATTATGTTGCACGATTCCATAAAACAATGATTGTGAGCAGTGGCATGTGCACCATGGCTGAGGTGCGCGAAGGTATCAATGCCATTCGTGAAGTTGGAAACAACGATATTATTTTACTTCAGTGCAATACGGACTACCCTTCACGTATTGAGGATTCGAATCTTAAGGCCATGATTACAATGCGAGAGGAACTGAAGGTGCGCGTCGGTTATTCTGATCATGTTCCAAATAACTATGCCTGCTTTGCAGCGGTGGCACTTGGGGCGGAGGTAATCGAAAAACATTTTACACTGGATAAAAATTTACTGGGTCCTGATCATTCTTCCTCACTTGAGCCACACGAATTTCGTGAATTAATTGTCGGGATACGGAATATTGAAAAAGCGCTGGGAAACGGAATTAAAAATCCCTCTGCACGGGAAGCACAAAACACCTTTGGAATGCGTCGCAGCCTGGTTGCGAAAAATGATTTAAAAGCAGGGACAGTTCTTGAAGAAAAACACTTCGGATACAAACGGCCCGCGAATGGTATTCCTCCAAATGAATTGCATCGCGTTATTGGCAAAAAATTATTGCAAGACATTCATCGCGATGAAGCCTTCCGTTTTCAAATACACATTGCCGACTGAAAATAAATTGCAATGCCGCTAAAAAAAATAAGCTCTACAGACAGCGCACTCGTTGAAACGTTTTTAAAATCGGCAGGAAAATCACTTGAGCGCTTTCGCTATTTCAACAGTCGACCAATTTCCGTTTTAAGTCAGCATCGCGTTACATTGCTCTATTTTAATGAAAATAATTTACCGGTTGGCTATGGTCATCTGGATGAAGAAAATGGAGTGACATGGCTGGGAAATTGTGTTGCAGAAAAGGAAACCGGAAAAGGAATTGGAAAGAAAATAATGCAGGGTTTATTAAATTTTGCCCGTGAAAATAAAATTCAAAACATACGTTTATCGGTTGATGCCAATAACAAAACTGCACAATCGCTTTATGAAAATTTTGGTTTCAAGGTGATTGAAAAAAGGGAAGCGGTACATTTTTACGAATGGGAGGCAAAAAAAAATCCGGAAATTTTAATCAGCACACTTGCATTGGCAGGACTACCCGCCGAAAAAATAATTGAAGAGGCCGAAAAAAACAAATGGAACATTGAGTTCAGTAGTGGAATGCCTTATCGTCCGGACATGGAAGAATTTTTTTTACAGGCTAAAATTATTCGATATGCACACAATTATTTTCCGGCCCCTGAAATTCCGTTTGTATTAAACCTCGCCAGCAGCAACGTAAACATCCGCAGAACATCAATTGAACATTGCGTCAAAGGAATGAAACTTAGCTATGCATGTGGCGCACGTTTTTTTTCGGCACACTCCGGTTTTTGTATCGACCCCTCCCCTGCTGAACTTGGAAATCCGCTGGAGAAAAAAGCTTTTAACGATAAAAAAACACATTGGAATTTATTTATTGATTCAGTGAAAGAAATTCTACATCGAACAAAAGAAATTGATGTGCGTTTCCTGATTGAAAATAATGTAATCGCAAAAATGAATATGTATGACGGCGGTCTTAATCCGTTGTTATGTTGCAACGCTGATGAAATCAATGAACTAATACATACAATCAACGATAAAAAGCTCGGAATTTTGTTGGATACCGGTCACATGAAAGTTTCTGCAAACACGCTTGGCTTTGATGCAGCAACGGCAGTTCGCAATATCGCTAACCATATCGATTGCATACATCACAGCGATAACAATGGCGAGTTTGACACGAATCATTCGCTACCAAATGATTATTGGTTTAATACTTTTCTCCCTGAATTTTCATTTGCCACACATGTGCTCGAGGTAAAAAAAATTAACGCTGTTGAGATAAATAAACAGATTGATCTTATCCGTGAAAACATGGTTTGACTACATTAATAAACCTCACAGTATGCTTCAAAAATTCAATAAGTACAATTTAATTTAAATCCAAAAAAAAGGATTCTGCAATCTTTATTTTCCTGCAATTCGAAATCACAAAGTTTTTTTACTTTAGTAATCTTTGAAAAAAATAATCCTAATAATAGAATAATTATGAGTTTTATTTGTAAAAATCCTGATTGCACCGCCCCGGAGAGTAAGAGGGGTAAAGCCTACCCTTCTGCTATGGAATGTCCTTTTTGTGATGTTCCGTTGATTGAAGTTCTCTCCTTCTCAAACGCTGAATTAAATTTAATTAATAATTTACCCTACGTCATTGCTTATCCGCTTAAAAGAACATTGTCCGAAAAACATGCCTGGACAAAAATCAATTTATTCAAAGATACCTTTCTGAATTACCTGAAATACCTTGGACTGCTTACAGCCTCCGAGTTTTTCAATAGTTCACTCAAGGATAAAAAAATGGTTGCGCTGTTTCAACAGGCATTAGCCGAACCTTCTTTCGGAACCTGGAATCAGTATATTCGTGAGTCGCTGAACTATTTATCATCCAATCATCACAACTTTTTTTGTCCTGAACTTCCGGCATATTATGAAGCCATAGAAACAGGCAGGAAAAAAAAATTATACAAAGGTGAGATTGAGTATATTGATTCCAACGGGGATGTTCAGCTGAAAAAACAGGAGGCTACCGCCATTTCAATGCTCATAAATTTCCGTAACCGATACCTGGGGCACGGTTTAACCTTGGAGGAGGCGGCATCAACGGCCTTGTGGGAGGAATACTTCCCCATTTTTCGCAGCCTGCTTGAACAGATGAACTTCACGGGTGATTACAGCATGTTCAAGCATGAGCACGGTGAAACCTACCGTTTGCAGTCAGCAGAAATAAAAATCGCGGAGCACGATTCAAAAATATCTGCCAATGTCTGGCTGGAAAAATCAAACGGAGAATCACTTGATATACTTCCCTTCTTTGTAGTTCCGGGAGAACTTTCTATTGCGAAGGAAAATAAAGAACAGATTCTTGCGTACGAATCCTACACCGGTAAAACCATTAAATTTTTCAGTCCGGAAGGAACCGAAAAACAAACCTCAGGTAAAATACTTGACCGACTGAATTTGCTACTCCGTGAAAAACAAAAAACGGAGGTATTTACTCCGGAAAATTTCACGAAGGAAATGTTTCTGGCAAAAGTTCAGGATGAAAACAAACTCATGCTGGATACGCTTATCGCCGAGAAGAAAATCATTCCCGGCGTGTACGTGCACCGCAAAGAAATGGAATTGAAACTGCGCGAATGGATTGGAGCCAGGGCCGCCATTTTCTTTATTGCCGCCGAGGCGGGAAGCGGAAAAACAAACTTACTTGCAGAAGTACAAAAGCAGTACGCAGAACGGGGATTATGCAGTGTGTTTATTCGCGCGGGACGTATGGAAAAACAAAGTATCCACGATCAATTGGCTTATGTGCTTAACATTGATGCAAGCGTCGGTATTGAAAGCTACCCAAGCGTTATTGGTACGCAATCTGAACCTGTTTTTGTTTTGGTGGATGGATTAAACGAAGCTTTCAACGCTGAAAATTTGTGGCTGGACATTCTCAATGTTTGTAAAAAAGTTGAACCGGGAAGCTTAAAGTTTGTCATCACCAACCGCGCCAACTCTTCGGCTGATTTGCAGCGCTACGCAATTCAAGACGATGAAATGCAAACGCTGTACAGCGAAAAAAATGAAAATGAAAAAGGACTTGCGGCAAGTACTTTCTGGCTGACAGCCCTGAACATGGAAGAAATGAAATCAGCATGGGAGCACTACCTCCGTATTGATAAAAACCGTTTCAAACCCTTGTTTACCTTTGATGAAATAGCCGGCTACGACAGAGCCATTTATAACCTCATCAGCAATCCATTAACCTTACGTATTTTTCTGGAAACCTATAAGGGCAGAAAATTACCGCAAAAAGGAATACCTCACCTGAATGTGTGGGAAGACTGGTTCAAAACATTTTCTGCGGAAGAACGAAAGTTTCTTGAATTGCTGGCCAAAAAGATTTGGGACAAAGGAAGGAATGAATTGCTTTTGGACGATTGCCTCAACGATGAAATGCTCAAACCGTATTTCCTGAGCGATACGCTGAATGCTCCTTACTTGCGAATGAAAAATCTGGGCTGGATCAGTCGTTACACAAAAGAGCTGAATGCCTGTGTAGGTTTTACGGTTGAAGGTGCGCTGCTGTATCTCATAGGCAAACAATTACAGGAAAATACTACTCCGGTAGACTTGAATTTTGTAAAAAAAATAGTGCGTGAAGGCAGTAAACTGCAAAAGGCAGGCCTTGAAGAATTTTTATGTGAAGAAGCACTAAACGGAGAATTACAACTCAGCACAGCACTCATTGATGCCGGTGAACCCTTACTTGCCTTGTGCATCCGTCCACTGACGTATTACCTCAAAACAGCCGGAGCTGAAGAAACCCTTGCTCAGCTACTGAAAGAAACCACGGATAACGATTGGATAGCCCTGAACCGACTGGATGCTATGCTGGATGAATTACAGCTTCAGGTGCTGAGAAAGCAAATGTTAAGCAAGTGTATTCAACACATTAAATTCAAATCGCAAGAAGAAACGCTCCTGGGTTTAAAAGCCATCAAGGTGCTGGATGATCAGGAAGCAAAAAAACACTATGCAGGCATTGATTTTAGTCTTGAGTTCATCAATGATAACGAGCGGATTTTAGCCGAATTTGCACATTGTGAAAAACGTTTTGCCAATTACGACAAAGCCCTGGAGTTTTATCAAAAAAGTCTAAACATCGAATTAAAAACCTTAGGAGAAGAGCATTCGGATGTTGCGACTACCTATAATAATATCGCAGTAGTTTGGTATAACAAAAGTGAATACGACAAAGCCCTGGAATTTTACCAAAAAAGTCTGAACATCAGATTAAAAACATTAGGGGAAGAGCATCCTTCTGTTGCGAATTCTTATAATAATATTGGATTAGTTTGGGATAAGAAAGGTGAATACGAAAAAGCCCTGGAGTTTTATCAAAAAAGT
>OMJH01000218.1 GCA_900299295.1 Bacteroidota bacterium | reverse complement strand
CAAGGTGTGCAGATATTTGAAAACACAGAGGCTTTGCAACATTTATTTTCCGTGGCTTCCAGCATGGAATCTTTGGTGGTGGGAGAACGCGAAATCATTACTCAAGTACGAAAAGCTTACGAATTCTGTCATCAGCATAAGCTAACTTCAGATAAAATACGACTGACCATTCAGCAGACAATTTTAACTGCAAAACAGATTTATACCGAAACAAATATCGCGCTGCATCCTGTTTCAGTTGTTTCGCTGGCCTGCCGCAAATTTCTCGAACTCTCACTACCCCACACTTCCCGAATTCTTGTTGTTGGCGCAGGAGAAACCAATTCCCAGGTCGTAGGTCATTTGGCAAAACGCGGCTACCGAAATATTTCCGTGTTCAACCGAACCTTTTCAAAAGCAAATTCACTTGCCAATTCAGTTGGAGGGACGGCATTTCCGTTAGATAAACTTCAAGAATTTGCTGAAGGATTTGATGTTTTGATTACCTGCACTTCCTCCTCCGCTCCAATTATTACCGAACACATTTACCAAAGTCTTTTACAGGGGGATGCTTCCAGAAAAATCATTATTGACCTTGCTGTTCCTGCGGATGTAGATCCGGAAGTGATTTCACGTTTCAACATTCATCTGATTTCTGTAAACAACCTGGAAACCGAATCAAAAAAGAATCTTGCCCAGCGCCACCTTGAGCTGACTAAATGTTCAGCAATTGTGAGCGAACGTGTTGAAGAAACGCTTCAACTATTTAAGGAGCGAGAAATTGAAATTGCATTTTCAGGAATACCCCAAAAAGTGAAAGCCATTCGCGAAACTGCAGTAAATGAAGTTTTCGCTAACGATTTACGAAAACTTGATCCTAAGACGCGGGAAGTTGTAGATAATTTGCTTGCCTACATGGAAAAAAAATATAATGCTGTAGCAATGAAAACTGCCAAGGAAACCTGGATGGACAACTAAGCCATGAAAAAAATCATCATTGGTACGCGGGGTAGCGAATTGGCGTTGTGGCAAGCAAATTTTACGAAAAATCTTCTTGAAAAAAACGGTGCAGCAGTCGAATTGAAAATCATTTCTACGTTAGGCGACCGCTCACAAACCTGGAATACTTCCTGGGACAAACTAGAGGGAAAAGGTTTTTTCACGAAGGAACTGGAAGAAGCATTATTATCAAATTCCATCGATCTAGCAGTTCATTCGCATAAAGATTTGCCTACTGAGCCGTTGAAAGGGTTAACAATCGCCGGTGTGAGTGAGCGTGAAAATCCATGTGAACTTTTGCTCATCCGAAAAGAATCCGTGGATGCATCCAAAAAATTTAAGCTTAGAAGTGGCGCCGTTGTTGGAACTTCCTCCACAAGGAGAAAATCGCAATTGCTCGCGTTGCGACCCGATTGCAGTGTGAAAGATTTGCGCGGTAATGTCCCTACACGCATTCAGAAATTACGCGATGGAAATTACGATGCAATTTTAATTGCCTTTGCAGGCCTTGCTCGACTGAATTTAAATTGCAGTGGTCTTCACGAAGAAATAATTCCCGTTTCAGAAATTGTACCTGCACCCGCCCAAGGCGTGCTCGCCTGGCAGATTCGTGAAAACGACTCCGCCCTACATACTATCCTTCAAAAATTATCAAACGAAGAAACTGAATTTATTGTTTCACTTGAACGAAAAGTACTTAACCTGTTTGATGGCGGTTGCCAATTACCGCTTGGAGTGTATTGTGAACAAGATGTTGATTCAGAGGAAAGACCCCTATGGAAATTTCATGTAGCAAAAGCCGAGGCCTGGGATAAACAACCAGTGCAATTGTACTTCGAAACGCATCACCCGAGTGAATTTCCTGAAAAAATTGTTCGTCACATTCAGGAAATAAAACCAAAAAAAGTTTTCATCACAAAAAACCTTCGGACTTCAGATTATCTTTTTCGCGCGTTAACTTCCTTAACATTTGAAATTGAATTTCAATCCTTGATTGATTTTAAAATGATTCCATTCGCTGAAATACCTGCAACAGATTGGATTTTCTTTTCAAGCAAGCACGCCGTTGCATTTTTTTTTCGACAGAAACCGGCGATTGGAAAAGCAAAAATCGGATGTATCGGAAAAGCGACGGCGCAAGCCCTCCGGGAGTTTGGATTTAAAGCTGATTTCATCGGGCAAAATACCGACACGCGCCTCATCGGAAAACAATTTTCTGCTTTGGCAGGAAAATCCCGCGTATTGTTTCCAATGGCGAAAGAGAGTCTGCAGAGCGTACAGCATCAACTTGTCAATCGAGAGCAAGCCATCAATTTACCGGTGTACGCAACACTAAAAAACCCAACCATCGTTTCTCCCGATACTGAAGTAGTTGTGTTTACATCGCCGAGCAATGCAGACGCTTTTTTTGAAAAGAATAAATTGACCGGCAACATGAAAGCCGTTGCAATGGGTGACGCAACCGCTGCTGCATTACAACGAAAAGGAGTAAAAAAAATCAGTAAGACATCCAGCTTTGATGACCTGGGTTTGTTCAGAGCCATCATGTCAGTTTTATAACGTAAACACTATGCAAATTCGCCCCCGCCGCAACCGAAAATCCGAAACCATCCGAGCGCTTATTCGCGAAAACAAAGTTTCAGTTTCCGATTTTATTTTTCCCTTGTTTTTAATTGAGGGTAAACAATCAAAATCTGAAGTGACTTCAATGCCGGGAATATTTCGTTATTCCGCGGATTTAATATTGAAAGAAATTGAATCCTGCATGAAGCTCGGCATTTTTAATTTCTGTGTTTTCCCGAGTTTACCGGATAAGCGAAAAGACAAAATTGCATCCGAAAGTCTGAATAAAAACGGTGTTTATCTGAAAACGCTGCGTCAGATTAAAAAACAATTTCCTGAAATTACGCTGATGACGGACGTCGCCATGGATCCTTACAGTTCTGACGGGCACGATGGCCTTGTGCAAAACGGTCGAATTGTGAATGACCCTACGCTGAAAATTCTGTCACGAATGGCCGTTGCGCAAGCCGAATGCGGAGCAGATATTATTGGACCAAGCGACATGATGGATGGGCGTGTTGGCGTTATCCGTAATGCGCTTGACAAAGCGGGCTTTGAAGAAGTATCCATCATGAGTTATACCGCAAAATATGCAAGCGCTTTTTACGGGCCGTTCAGAGATGCATTAGACAGCGCTCCAAAATTCGGCGACAAAAAAACCTATCAGATGGATCCTGCGAATGCGAAAGAAGCGTTGCGCGAAGCAAAACTGGACAGCGAAGAAGGCGCAGATTTTCTAATGGTGAAACCGGCCATGGCCTATCTTGACGTAATCAAATCACTTAACGAAAATACAACGCTTCCTGTTGCGGCTTACAACGTAAGCGGCGAATACGCCATGGTAAAAGCCGCAGGTGCAAAAGGATGGATCGACGAAAAAAAAGTGCGCGATGAAATATTGCTTAGCATTAAACGTGCAGGTGCAAAAATCATTCTAACCTATTTCGCTAAAGAATTTGCACTCGACCAAAATTAATAATCACCACGAATTTCTGTTATTGCTTTTAAAAATTAATTAACTATATTTGAAAGTGATTTCAATGCAACTATTTAGATGGTAAAAAAACTACATCTCTTTTTAATTTTTCATTTTTTTTCAATTTTTTTATTGAAAGCAACTCACATTGTGGGTGGGGAAATGAATTATAAATACCTCGGTAATGACAAATACGAGATACGTCTTACCATGTATCGTGATTGTTACGTGGGCGTTCCTCCGTTCGATAATCCTGCTGTAGTTGGAATTTTTGACCAAAATTTTACCTTCATCGATTCCATCTGGATGAATTTTTTAGGGCTTGATACTCTTCCACCCGAAATCAACGACCCATGCGTAATACCTCCGACAGATTTTTGCTACGAGGTAACCACTTACATTGACACTATAACATTGCCGCCGATACCCGGTGGTTACATCATTTCCTACCAGCGTTGTTGCCGAAACCAAAACATACTCAACATTATAAGTCCGATGTGTGCCGGAGCAACCTATTGGGCGCATATTCCAGGTCCGGAAATCGTAGCGGTCAATAGTAATCCGGTTTTCAAAAACTGGCCCCCGCCATTTATTTGTGCAAATAAACTCTGGGTATTTGACAACTCAGCAATAGATTATGATGGCGATTCCCTTGCATATGAGTTGTACACACCCTATACAGGTCTTGATGCTGCGTGCCCAATTGTTACAACAACTCCCATTGCACCAAGTCCAACTACATGCTCTCCTGTAGTGAGCACCTGTCCTAATTTACCTGTACCCCCACCTTTTACTACGGTTACCTGGAATGCACCAACTTATGGTTTAAGCAATGTTTTAGGCGGCGTACCACTTGCGGTGGATCCCATAACCGGACAACTAACGGCAGTCCCAAATACTTTGGGTTATTTTGTTTTCGGAATAAAATGCAAAGAATATCGCAATGGAGTTTTAATTAGTGAAACCTTACGTGATTTTCAATTAATTGTTAAACCTTGTCCTTCTATCGCAGCAGCAGCTGCTACAGCCCCTGACGTAATTTGCGGAACAAACGCAGTATCATTTTTAAATAACAGCGACAGTACCATTTCCAATTCTTATTACTGGGATTTTGGCGTTCAGTCGATTAATTCCGATACATCGACCGTTAAAGATCCAACCTATGTTTATCCCGATACTGGATTATACAATTATTATCTGGTTGCATATGCCATAGGTAATCCGGCCTGTAATGATACTTTCGCTGGAACCATAACACTCAGCGATGAATTTAACGGCACCTTTTCATTAATTACTGAGCCTTGTGTAGCCAATGTCTTTACCTTTTATTCAAACGTTAACTCCCCAACAGGAACAACCCCACAATATGTTTGGAATTTTGGAGATGGTTACTCATTAACCGGTTTTGCCAACGGAACAATTCCGGGCCCGCCTTCTTCTCCGGGAAATAACAACGGTACTTCTTCAGGTACTTATTCAATTCCCACACACACTTATCCGGCCGGTAGCGGAAGTTATTCTGCTATTTTGATGGTTGGAATACCAGGTTCTGTTAATTGTTTCGATACCATTACATCTAATCAAATTACAATTGGTAACCCCGGTGATTTGTTTGTGCCGAATACCTTTACCCCAAACAACGATGGTAAAAATGACATCTTCAGAGTACGTGGCCCGGCTTACGGAAAATTTTACTTTGCTGTTTATAACCGCTGGGGTCAACTGATGTTTGAAACCAACGATCCTACACAAGGATGGGATGGAAATTTCAACGGCGAGCCTTCTGATCCCGGTGTTTTCGGTTGGTATGTCCGAGCCAGTTGTGGTGAAGGTCAAAAAGAAATTTTTCAAAAAGGAAGTGTAACTCTCATTCGTTGATTGCGTGAAATTCAAATTTCAAATAATTTATTTTTTATTTTTTATTGCCGTTTTTTCTACAGCTCAGGACATTCATTTTACCCAATTCACTTACACCCCTCTCAACACAAATCCTGCACAAACCGGTTTGTTTGACGGAGATTACCGTGTTGGTGGAAATTATCGCACCCAATGGTGGGAAGTTCCTGGTTTGCCCTATACCACTTTTTCCTGTTTCGGCGACATGCGCCAAAGCAGTAAGAAAATTGGGAGCGACCGAATCGGCGTGGGATTTTTAATGAATTATGATGTAGCAGGGGCCAGCCGTTACGGAACCACACAATTATATTTACCAATTAGCTACATAAAAAAAGCAAATGCGGACTCCACTCTTCTTATCAGCTTTGGCTTAACTCCAGGAATCTCCTCTACCGGTTTCAAAACTGATCATCTCACATTTGATTCGCAATATGATGGTTTGCAATACAATTCTACCTTACCAAGTCAGGAAAATTTCGCCTCTTTCAATCAAACCAAGTTCGATTTAAATACGGGTACAATATTACAATATACTTATATGCCGCGCGGCGTGATTCAGGCCGGTTTCAGCGCCTATCATTTGTTACCTCAGCGCCTCAGCTATTTCAATAATCAGCAAATTGTTTTAGACAGAAAAATAAATTTATTCGGACAGTGCAGCTACCCTTTGAATGAATTACTTGACATTCAATTGGAAGGATTATACAGCAGACAAGGAAAATTCCATGAACTGGTTTTAGGTTCACTTGTTAATTATATTTTCCCTGTCAAATTTCGTCAATCCGTTTTTGCAGGAATTTTTGTTCGGCCTAAAGACGCACTCATTGCAAGAATTGGTTTGGAATATAAAGATTGGAAATTCAGCATGGCATATGACATGAATACTTCCGGATTCAAAGCAGCAACGAATCGATATGGTTCAATAGAAGCCGGCTTGATTTACATCATTCGTAAAAAAGTTTCATTCTACGCAAAGCGACGGGCCTGTCCGATTTATATGTAATATGAACCCATCAAAAACAAACGAAAAAAAAATTTTGTTGCTCCGATTTTGGGCTTTATTATTATTTGTTTTTGTGTTCTTCAAAATTCAATCACAAAGTTTAAAATCGCTTTTAAAAAATGCAGACCGATGTATGGTTGAGCATGATTACTTCGCCGCTTCACAGTACTACAATAAGGCATTATTGTTGGATTCGCTTAATATGGATACACAGTGGAAATATGCTGAGTCCTGCCGACTCAATTATGATTTAGATGATGCCAAGCACTGGTATGATAAAATCCTTAAAGTTGATAATTTAAAAAATTATCCGCTGGCTCCATATCGTATCGGAATCATACTTCAATTCAAAGGAAATTATAAGGAAGCAAAAAAGTATTTTGATAAGTACGCCAGAAAATTCAAAACTTCAAAGGATGCAGAATTGAAAAAACTTGCAGCACGTGCCCGTATGTATTATGATGCCTGCGACTTTGCAATGGTTCAAATAAAAAATCCCCTTCCCGTTGTTGTGGATCATCTTGATACCAACATCAACAGCAAGGTCAGCGAATATGCGCCTTACGAATACGATACAACGCTTTATTTTTCATCGCTCAGGAACAAATCGCAGCGCGATGAAGATTTTGGATTGAATTATAACAAGCTGTACGTTTCAAACCGTAAAAAACAGGAGGAGATCCATCATGCAAACGGAGAAGATGATGAATGGAAGCACGCATTTGAATTTGATACCATTTTCAATAAAAATTCAGTACATAATGCCAACATCAGTTTCAATAAGGATTTTACTCAGGTTTTCATTTCTCGCTGCAAACAGGTAAATGCAAATACCTTCAATTGTAAAATATATCGCAGCGAATTGCAAAACGGCAAATGGACACAACCGGAAGAATTGCCTTCACCAGTGAATATTGGCGGATTCAACACCACACAGCCAAATGTAGGCGAAGTTGATGGGGTACCCACATTATTTTTTGCAAGCAATAGGGCCGGAGGAGAGGGCGGTCTGGACATTTGGTATACAACAATTGAAAAAGACGGTTCTTTCGGAGTTCCTGTTAACGCCGGGAGTAAAGTTAATTCACCTGAGGATGAAATAACACCTTTTTATGTTAGCGCCATTAATACACTGTACTTCTCAAGTACCTGGCATAAAGGGCTAGGCGGTTTTGACATTTTTAAAAGTGACTTTAAAAACAAGACTTTCAACGCACCACAAAACGCAGGTTATCCTATTAACAGTAGTCAAAACGACATTTACTATAGTCTGAATTCAAAAAAGGATAAGGTTTATATTTCATCCAATCGTACTGGTTCTTACTTCGAGGAAAAGCCAAATTGTTGCAACGATATTTTTGCATTTTCAATTCCACCCATTGAGGAACCACTCCCACCGGTTGATACAACAAAGATCATTATTGACCAAATGAAAATTCTATGTCCGCTAACTTTATATTTTCATAACGACGAACCTAATCCAAAAACTTTGGATACTATCACTAAAAAAACATATAAGAAAACCTATGATGAGTATCTTGTTTTACGCCCGACCTATTTAAGAGAATTTCCTAAAGGCCGAGATCCACAGGAAAAAGAAATTGCTGAAAACAGAATTACTTCCTTTATGGAAGACAGTGTAGATGTGGGTATGCATGATTTAGAAAAATTTGCTCAATTATTGGAAGTGGTTTTACAACGCAACGAAAAAGTTAAAATCACTATGAAAGGATTTTGTTCGCCGCTTGCCTCAACCGATTACAACATTCACCTGGCGAAAAGAAGGGTAAACTCTCTTAAAAATTATTTTATTGAATACAAATCAGGTATGTTCAAGAGGTTCATCAATAATCCCAATCCGTCGGAAGGAAGAATTGATTTTTTTGAGGAAGATGTGGGTGAGCTGCCTACAAGTTCAGTAAGCGACGACGTGAAGGACAAGCAAAATTCGGTCTACAGCCCGGGGGCGGCCCGTGAGCGAAAAATCCAAATTCTGGCTGTAAGTACCATAAATTAATATCTGGTTGCCTAACCCTTTGTAAAACAAAATCTTCTACTTCTTTTTGTTTTGAAATCATTTTAATGGTATATTTGTGCCCTCATAATCAAATTGTTGATTTTAAATAATTTATAAAAATGACTAAGGCAGACATTATTAACGAGATTTCAGAAAAAACAGGAGTCGAAAAACTAGCTGTTCAGGCAACAGTTGAATCATTAATGAAAGTGGTTAAGAACCATATGTCAGAAGGAAAGAACATTTATTTGCGTGGATTTGGAACCTTCCTTGTGAAAAAACGTGCCGAAAAAACTGGCAGAAATATCTCTAAAAAGGAAACTATTATCATCCCGGCTCATTACATACCCGCTTTCAAACCTGCAAAAACTTTTGCAGAACGCGTTAAAAAAAATGTGAAAGTGGCTGAGCCTGATAATAATCCGGAAGATTGATTCTATTTTGAAACCGGATTATTTTGAATAAACCTAGCTCTTCAAATGCAGTGACAATTTCTCTGGTTTTGTCGCTTGCACTTGTTTGTATAACCGTTCTTTTATTTATTGCGAATCGAGTTCCTCCCCAATCAAAACCTGAATTAGCTGTAAATCCCGGTGATAATCCGCTTTCAGTAATGGGTTCCTTTGTGGTTACAGCTGAAAAAGAACTTTCTGCAGATTCCCTTAAAAAATGGAATGAAACAAAAGGAAAGATGTCAGGCGATTCTTACTATAATTCGGCGGTAAAATTTTGGGACTTTCAAAAGAGACCGGATATTGCGGCAGTTTTTGCCGGCCGTTATGCTGAAAGTAAAAACAGTACCACAGAATGGAATTTTGCAGGTGAACGTTTTTATGCATCCTTAGGATTTGTAAAAAACGATAAAGAACTTACTGCACTTTTTAACTGTGCTATCAGGTGTTTTGAAAATGCATTGCAGTCAGACAGTTCAAACACGAATGCGAAAATTAATCTGGCGGCATGCCTGGTTGAAAGAAGTCCGGATCCGATGAAAGGAATTGGAATGTTACGCGAAATTGAAAAAACCGACAGCAACAATGTGAAGTTGCAGCTGAACTTTGGATTTTTCAGTTTGCGATCCCAGCAATTTGATAAAGCGGAACGACGATTCAGAAAAGTTATCCAATTAGACAGTAACTATGTGGAAGGTTATTTACACCTCGCACAAGCACTCGAAGCGAACGGAAAAAAAGAAGAATGCATTAAAATGCTGGAAATCTTCGTCCGCAAAACGGATAATGAAACGATGAAAGCCACCATCAAAAACTATGTGGCTGACTTAAAAAAAGAAAAAGATTAAATGGGTTTTGACCCGAAAAAATGTTTAACACTTTAAAATAAAAACGTATGCCAAGCGGAAAAAAAAGAAAAAGACATAAAATGGCTACTCACAAACGCAAAAAGCGTTTGAGAAAAAACAGACATAAGAAAAAATAATTTCCGGATTCATCCGAGAAAAATTTCTTTTTCTGTTCCCAACTGTATTTTGAGCCCTCGCGGGTCCCAAATGTTTTAACTCCGGCTTGTGTTCGCCGAAGTTAGATGCAATCAATCCCTTCAAAAAACAGTTTGTTTTCGTATTCTCTGTGGAGTACGAATGTTGATTGTTTATTAATGTGGAATTAAAAAAAATATTCGTGAATTACGATTTAGTTATTAATGCTGTCAATGGAGAAATAACCATTGCTCTGCTGAAGGAAAAGCAGCTGATTGAAATCCATAAAGAGAAAGGCAACTCGCATTTCGCGGTTGGCGATATTTACCTTGGAAAGGTAAAAAAAGTGATGACCGGACTCAACGCTGCCTTTGTGGATGTTGGTTACGAAAAGGATGCATTTTTGCATTACCTTGATTTGGGTCCGCAGGCATCTTCATTATTAAAATACACGCAAAACGTAAGAGACGGTAAGCAGAACGTGAGCAACCTGATGTATTTTAAAAATGAACGCGACATCCGAAAAGACGGAAAAATCAACGAAATTGTTCAGGGTGGACAACATATTCTTGTTCAGGTTGCCAAGGAACCCATTTCGCAGAAAGGACCGCGAATTACAACAGAAATTTCGCTGGCTGGGCGTTTTATTGTACTGATTCCCTTTGCAGACAAAGTCTCTGTTTCCCAGAAAATCAGAAACGCAGAAGAAAAAATCCGTCTAAAAGAATTGCTTCAAAAAATCAAACCAAAAAACTTTGGTGTGATTGTGCGTACCGTTGCCGATGGAAAATCAGTGGAAGAAATTGAATCGGACATGAATGACCTGATGGCAAAATGGGAAGAACTGTTCAACAACCTGAAATCAGCTCAGCCACCCGTACGTTGCCTCGGTGAGATCAATCGTAAAAACGCCTTATTGCGTGATTTGCTTAACGCCAGTTTCAATAATATTTATGTAAACGATCAATCTGTTTACGACGATATTAAAATCTACATCAATTCCATCGCTCCTGATAAAACAGACATCGTAAAACTTTATACAGGCAAGTTCCCGATTTTCGATCATTTCGGAATTGAAAAACAAATTAAGTCCCTATTCGGAAAAACCGTTCATATGAAGAGCGGTGCTTACCTGCATGTTGAGCACACGGAAGCCTTGCACGTTTTTGATGTGAACAGCGGTAACCGTTCAAAAAGTGATCAAAGTCAGGAAGCAAATGCATTTGAAGTAAACATGGAGGCCGCCGTTGAAATTGCGCGCCAGCTTCGTTTGCGTGACATGGGTGGAATCATTGTCATCGACTTTATCGATATGCACAATCAGGAGCATAGAAAACTACTGTTTGATAAGTTGAAAGACGAGATGCGCAGCGACCGCGCGAAACATAACATACTTCCGCCAAGCAAATTTGGTCTTGTTCAGATTACACGCCAGCGTGTACGTCCGGAGATGAACATCGAAGTAACTGAAACCTGCGCTTCTTGTCAGGGCAGCGGTAAATCACAACCCAGTATTTTACTGGTTGAGCAGATAGAGAACACCTTGCGTTTCATTGCAACTGAGCAAAACGAAAAAGACATTACTCTTCACGTACACCCGTATGTAGATGCCTACATCCGAAAAGGATTCTTCTGGAGCAGTTTGTATTCGAAGTGGAAAAAGAAATACACTTCAAAACTAAAACTAAAGCCCATGCAGAGTTATTCCTTTATGGAATATCATTTCTTCAATAAACTGGAGGATGAAATCGTGGTTTAGTTTTTTCATGGATTTCAGAAATTATTTTCGATTTTTAAAATTCCTGAGGGAAATTGTTCATTTTTGTAATTAAAATAGAGCATTCCTTCAAATGCGTTTCATTGTATGTTTCTTTTTTAGTTTTAGTTCATTGTTAGCCCAACAATTCCATGTTGAAACGGGATTCAAATTCAACAACGACTTCACTACCTACTACCGCGATTTCAAACCCTTTTACTACTCGGGATTTACTGCGGACGGTATTTTGCGTGTTAAAAATATTGACTGCATGTTAGGCCTGCGTTATATGCCTTACCTCAACACCTTTAAACCTGAAATCGGACTGAATTATTATTTCAATCATCAGCCAGAACAACTGATGAATTATTATTTGCACACTTCCTTATTTTACAATGAATTCAGCTATAACAACTACGTAAACTTTGAAAATTATTATTTCAATTATCCAGGCGCCAAACCCTCCAACTATAATTCAGTTCGCATGCGGTATTTTATTCACGACATTGCCCTTGGAGCACAAGTTGGATTTTCTTCCGGATGGATGGCTACGATAAGTGCCGGTTTAGGTTATTTTATTTCGAAACGTGATTTCTCTGAAGGAAATATGTTCGCCTCAAAAATTTCAGAGGAGTACCGCGGAATCCAATACAATTTCAGATTTGGAATCCGATACGCCATCGTGCGTCAGCCGAAAAAAGAAATTGAAGTCCCTTGATTATTTTATTCAACCAATGAAAAGTGAATCAGAAATTATACTTACGCAATATTCAAAAGGATCAGGCTGTGGATGCAAGGTAGCACCCGCGGTTCTTGAAAAATTATTGAAGGACCAGCAAAATGTTTCCAATAAAAATTTATTGGTAGGCATCTCCTCGCGCGATGACGCCGCGGTTTACGATATCGGCAACGGAAACTTAGTGATTTCAACCACTGATTTTTTCACGCCCATCGTAAACGATCCGTTTCAATTCGGTCAGGTTGCCGCAGCAAATGCCATTAGTGATGTTTATGCAATGGGAGGAACTCCGTTAATGGCCTTGTCCGTACTTGGCTGGCCGGTAGAAAAAATTCCGGCAGAACTTGCCGCGCAGGTAATAAAAGGCGCACAAAGCATTTGCGAACAAGCAGGAATACCGCTTGCTGGAGGACACAGCATTGATATTTCAGAACCTGTATTTGGTTTATGTGTAACCGGCTTAACTTCCCCATCTCAACTAAAGCGTAACAACACCGCACAACCGGGTGATGTATTATTTCTGACAAAACCACTGGGCTCCGGAGTGCTTGCTTCCGCCCTGAAACGAAAAGAAATCAGCTCGGTTCACGAATCAGAATTAATAAATCAATTGATTCAACTGAACCGCATTGGTGCGAAACTTGGAAAAATTCCTGCGGTCACTGCCATGACAGACGTAACAGGATTCGGTTTAGTTGGACACGCCATTGAAATGACGGATTCAGGAAGACTGACAGCAGAAATTCAAAAATCATCCGCCCCAAAAATGTCCGGCTTTGATGAATATGCCGCACGCTTTATTTACCCCGAAAACACGACACGTAATTTTTCAGCCTATTCTCAAACGGTAAGCGGAATGGAAGATCTGGATTTTTTACTTTTTTGCGATCCGCAAACAAACGGCGGACTTTTATTTTCAGTAGAGGCATCTCATGCGCAGGAAGTCGTTACGTTTTTACAAAACGAAAATCAGGCCTTCTGGCAGATCGGCAAAATGAAATCTTTTACCGGAAAGGCGATTGAATTCATGAACTAATTTTTGGTTTTATTTTTTTTGAAAAAAATCACGATTTTTTGTTGATAATTTTATTATCTTTGTAAAGTAAACATTATTATCATGCAACATTTTTTCTCTGATAACATTCGTCTTTTGCGTCAACGAAAAAAACGTACGCAGGAAGAAGTGGCTGTGGCCATTGGTGTGAAACGAGCCAAATACAACAGTTACGAAAACGGTATTGCTGTCAATCCGCCGTTAGACACATTGATGGCAGTGTCTTCGTATTTTAAAATGAGTATTGATACACTGGTGAAACTGGACTTAAATACGCTCTCCGAATATAAGTTGTCTGAACTGGAACGCGGTTACGATGATTACGTAAGAGGAACAAAACTCCGCGTATTGACGACCACGGTAAACAGCAACAACCGTGAAAACGTGGAATTGGTGAATTTGAAGGCGCGCGCGGGTTATACAAATGGATATAGCGATCCGGAATTCATCGCGAGTTTGCCTGTATTTCAATTGCCATATTTATCGCAGGACAGAAAGTACCGCGCGTTTCAATTAGAAGGAGATTCCATGCACCCGATTCCGCACGGCGCATTTGTAATTGCGGAGTTCATTCAAAATTGGAATGAATTAAAAAACGGAACGCCCTGCATCGTGATTACGGAAAACGACGGGATCGTTTTCAAGCTTGTAGAAAACCGATTGAAGGAAAATAAAAGCTTTCTGCTGCGTTCACTGAATTCGCTTTATGAACCTTACGAAGTGAAATCGAATGAGGTCAGAGAAATCTGGAAGTTTGTTCAGTATATGACAAAAGAAATGCCTGATGAACAAATGACCCCCGACAAACTTGCCAGTACCGTTTTAAAAATGAACGAGCAATTGAATCTACTGAAAAAGAAAATTAAATAAACCCCCACGCAAATAAAAAAGGCATGGTTAAATTGGAAAAATCTATTCATAAGTCCGATATCATCAGTCATTTTTTAACTTTGTGTCATGAAGATTGAGGACAAAAACAAAGCTTCGAAATCAAACCGCAAGAACAATTCAGGAAATATTTCAGCAGAACTTCATAAACAACTTCATCAGAATTATTTGAAAAGTATTTTTCTCGGCGTCTTTGCCTTACTTTTTCTCTTCATCGTATATAAAAATCACTTTAATAATCCATTTGAACTGGATGATTCACATACAATCGCCAACAACTCGGCAATTCGTGAGTTGAATATTCCGCTTTTCTTTAAAGATGCCAGAACCTTCAGCACATTACCTGCAAATCAGGCGTACCGACCTGGACTTACCACGCTGAATGCAATTGACTATAAAATCTGGAGTGAAACTCCGGGAGAAAGTCCGCTGCCTAAGTGGTTTCATATCTCCACCTTTTTAACGTATTGCCTGCTTTGTATTGCTTTGTACTTTTTTTATTCCTACTTCTTTCGATACGCTTTTCCTGATAGTCCCTGGACACCTTACTTCAGCTTACTGGCCGCCGCTTTTTTTGCGTTTCATACAGCCAATGCGGAAACAGTAAATTACATCATTCAACGTGCGGAAATTTACTCAACACTCGCCGTGGTGCTTGCATTTCTGATTTTTATTCACGTTAAACAAAGATCCTTTCACTTGTTTTTAATCCCGATTGCTCTTGGTTTTTTCATTAAGGAACCGGTTATCATGTTTGCTCCTTTAGTTTTCGCTTTTGTTTTTTTATTTGAAGAAAACGCAACACTAAAAACATCCGATATTCTTTCAGTCAAACTACGCAGACCTTTTACCTACTCAATCCTTGGTGTCGTTCTTGGTCTTTTTTTATTCTCATTTGCAAAAAAGCAAACTCCTGAAACCTGGACATCCGGTGCAGGGGACATTTCAGCATTCTGGTATTTGATCACCAATTTTTATTCGGTGATGCATTATGTCTTTAATTTTATTTTACCTTTCAATTTAGCGGTTGATACCGATCAAACAATTGTAAACAGTTTATCTGATATTAAAATTATTGGCGGCGTTTTATTAATTGCACTAATGCTTTTTTCCGCCTATTCATTTTCATTAAAAAAAGAAACGCGTCCTGCTGCGTTCGGAATTCTTTGGTTTTTCATTACCCTCATTCCGACTTCCACTATATTCCCATTTGCTGAACCACTGAACGATCATCGCCCGTTTTTCGGATACATCGGGCTGACATTAACGACCGTGAATTTATTTGCATTACTTCTGATTAAAAGGAATGAATTTAATTTGACACGGAATAAGCCATTGGAACTTCTTATAGCGGTACCAATTATATTAATAACATTGTATGGTTTCGGAACGATCAAACGAAACGAGGTATGGGGAAGTGAAGAAACATTATGGAAAGACGCAAGTGAAAAATGCCCGAAGAGCGGAAGAATCTGGATGAACTACGGCCTCACCTTGATGCGCCGCGGCGATTATCAGGGTGCTTCTGATGCATTCACGAAAGCAAAAGAATTTTCACCCTACTACTCTTACCTCTACATCAATTTTGGAATACTTAAAAATGTAATGGGAAAAACTGCGGAAGCGGAAGCAGATTTTTTAACCGGAATTCAATATGGACCCAACAGCCCGGACGGATTTAAATTTTATGGTGACTATTTATTGACAACGAACAGGCCAAGGCAGGCCGACAGCATTTGCAAAATCGGATTAAATTTAAGTCCTAAGAATGCGGGCTTACTTGAATTGAAAGGCCGAATAAAAAATTACACCCCGCCGGAACAAATCACCGTTGCCTTCATGGAACAAAAAGTGAAGGCAAGTCCAAGCCGGGAGAACCTGATTAATTTATCATTGGCGCGTTACAATTCTGGTGATTACCGCGGATGTATTGCTGCGTCTGAAGAAGCACTGAAAATTGATCCGCAGTACGTTGTTGCTTATAACAATATCTGCGCAGCTTACAACATGCTGGGCGAATGGGCCAAGGCTGCGGAAGCGGGTAAAAAGGGGCTTGAATTCCATCCCGAAAATCAATTGCTTCGCAACAATCTGAAAGTTTCTATGGATCACCTGAAATAATTTTTTTCTCATGAACATTCTTGGATTTAACGCATTTGGTCACGACTCTGCCGCTGCCTTATTGGTCAACAACAAAATTGTTTTTGCCTGCGAAGAAGAACGCCTGAACCGAAAAAAACATTTTGGAGGCGTCCCGGAAAAATCCATTCGCGCCGCGCTTGATCATGCTCAACTTTCCATTTCAGATCTTGATCACATCACTTTTTTCTGGAAACCATCTATCTCTTACGCAAAAGTACCGGTGTATTTATTGAAATTCTGGGATAAGGTTCCCAACTTGTTGCGTGAGCAAAAAGATTTTTCGGTGGAAGAGAATCTTGGGATGCTGAATTATCTTTCACACATGCGAAAGCTGCCGGCTACCCTACGCGCTATGTTTCCCGGCGAAAAAACCCGATTTCGTTTTCATTTGCTTGAGCATCATCTTTGCCATGCAGCATCCGCATTTTACCCTTCGCCATTTGAGGAGGCAGCAATTTTCACAATAGACGGAGCCGGCGAATGGACTACCTCCCTGCGCGCCTACGGCCGAGGAAATCACATTCACAAAATCGGCACCGTAGATACGCCTTATTCACTTGGCGCTTTTTATCAGGCTATCTCACGTTACCTTGGTTTTAAATTAATTGAAGGTCCGGGTAAGTTGATGGGACTTGCCTCTTATGGCAAAAGAGATACACGGGTTTATCGTGATATGAAACGCTTAGTTCAACTCACTAACGAGGGCGGCTTCAAACTTGACATGGATTATTTTTCCTATCACTACACGCGCAAAAGCGGAGTAAGCAAACGTTTCATTGACGAATTTGGGCCTTCGAAAACGGAGGGAAAAGACTGGACGGAACATGAATTGAACATTGCCTCTGCCGCTCAGCAAATCGTGGAAGATGTTATTTTGCACATGGTGCGACACTTAAAAAAAACAACTCGAATGCAGAATTTGTGCATTGCGGGAGGCGTTGGACTAAACAGTGTAACGAACGGATTAATTGCGAAAGAGGGAATCTTTAAAAACATTTTCATTCAACCCGCCGCCGGTGATTCAGGTACTTCTTTAGGAAGCGCCTTGTTATTGAATCATCAGCATTTGGATCAACCGCGTGAATTTGTGATGGAAACAGCATTTCTGGGTCCGGATTATCAGGATGCAGATTATGAATCAGCGCTGAAACAATTTGATTTACCTTTTGTAAAAACAGCAACGAATTATGCACGCTTTGCCGCAAAAAAATTAGCAGAAGGAAAAATCATTGGGTGGTTTCAGGGAAAAATGGAATTTGGTCCACGCGCACTCGGTAACCGGAGCATTATTGGAAGTCCGCTGGTACAAGACATGAAGGAAGTATTGAACGCTCGCGTTAAATTCCGGGAGGGATTCAGGCCCTTTGCAGCCATTGTTCTCGAGGAAGATTGCGGACAGTATTTCGACTGCGATTTTCCAAACCCCTACATGCTGCTCGTTTACAACATCCGTAATGAATATCTTGGGAAGCTGCCGGCAATTACCCACGTTGATCACAGCGTAAGAATTCAGACTGTAAACAATAATGAAAATCCGCAAATGCGCGAATTGTTAGAGGCGTTTAAAGCGGAAACCGGATATTCCGTTTTGGTAAACACCTCATTTAATATAAAAGGAGAGCCCATTGTTTGCACGCCGTATGACGCCGTTCATAGCTTCGACCGTGCCGATATGGATTACCTGATTATGGGGAATTACGTGGTGGCAAAAAAAGGTGATGAAAAAAGTTTGAACGGATTGTAAACCGATTTCAACAGAAGTACTTCAAGTATTGGAATCTGACTGAAATCAATTCATGAAACTCACGGAATTAATTTCATTTGGTTAACGACTTTTCCATTCAAAAACACATCTATCGATACATTTTAGTTGGTTTTCTTTGAAGAATTATCATTTTTAAACTATATTTGCCTCCCTCAAATTGGGGTGTCGGAGATGGGCAGGAAGCAGTATGTAATTCAGTTTGGTGGTTTGTCTGTTGGGACGCACCTGTTTGAGATGGAAATAAATGATTCGTTCTTTAAAAATTTTGAGCTTTCAGAAATTTCGGACAGTACGATTAATGTGAAAATTGAGCTGGTAAAACAAAATAATCTTATCTCTCTCAATTTTGATATTAATGGGGAAGTCAACATTGCTTGTGATCGTTGCGCAAAGCCGGTACCCGTCCCGCTTTCCATCTCAGAATCCATTGTGGTAAAGCATGGTAACACTGAAGAAAGTACAGATGAGATTCTGGTATTGCCTCACGGTGAAACTGAGGTTGACGTTTCGCATTTGCTCTACGAATTTGTCTCTTTGGCTATTCCGGCAAGAAGAGTTCCGTGCGAGGAAGACGAAAACGTTGAATGCGATAATGAGGCCCTGAAAAAACTGAATGACCTAACTGAACAAAAAACAAAAAAGAAGTCAAATGAAATTAATCCCCTTTGGGAGAAACTCAATGAATTGAAAAAAACTAAATCTAAAAATCAATAATCATCAACTAAAATCTATACGTCATGCCAAATCCCAAACGAAAATTATCCAAAAGCCGCAGGGACAAAAGAAGAACCCACATTAAGGATACTGCAAAAACAATAGGAATTGACAAAGAAACAGGCGAAGCACATTTGTGGCATCGTGCACATTGGTACGAAGGAAAACTTTACTATAAAGGAAAAGTTGTAATGGAAAAAGCTTCTTAAACAATCCTACACTTTTTTGAAAAGGCTGAATTTAAATATTCAGCCTTTTTTCATTAAAAAAGCTCAAAAAACTGAATTTTGTCTCGTTTTAGGGTGTTTTTCGATAATTTTCTTGGATTTTGTTCAAAAATTAAAAAATTTTATTTTAGGAATTCCACACGATTTTTTGTTCCTTAGCCGACTCATTTCAAGATGAAAATTGGACTTGACATACTTGGTGGTGATTACGCTCCGGGAAATCCCTTGCAGGGTGTTTTGATGGCATTGCCTGAAATACCTGAAAATTCACGCCTTGTTTTAATTGGTGATGAACATGCTGCACGTTCCTTTTTTAAAGAGAAGGGTACGGATATTTCAAAAATTGAGTTTTTCCACTCTACAGAAATCATTGAAATGGGTGCGCACCCCACCAAGGCCTTCGCTCAAAAACCCAATTCCACCATTTCCGTTGGATTTCAACTCCTGAAAGATCAAAAAATTGATGCTTTTATCAGCGCAGGGAATACCGGCGCCATGTTGGTTGGTTCCATGTTTTCTGTAAAAGCTGTTCCCGGAATTTTTCGCCCATGCATTGCCAGCATTCTTCCGAAAGAAAATGGCGGCACAGGATTAATTCTGGATGTGGGGACCAATGCCGATTGCAAACCCGATGTATTATATCAGTTTGCCATTTTGGGAAAATTATATGCAGAATTTGTATTGAAAGTTAATACACCGAAAGTTGGCTTGCTTAACATAGGTGAAGAGCCCGAAAAAGGAAATCTCGTATCTCAGGCCGCTTACAACCTGATGAAAGATTCCAAAGACTTTAACTTTATTGGGAACGTGGAAGGAAGGGACCTTTTTAATGATAAGGCCGACGTAATTGTGTGCGAGGGATTTGTTGGAAACGTTGTTTTAAAAACTGCGGAAGCATTTTACACCTTAATCAAAAAAACCAGGGCGGAGAACGATTATTTCAAACGATTCAATTACGAGATTTACGGTGGCACACCAATTTTAGGTATAAATGGAAACGTGATTATCGGACACGGAATTTCAAGTCCGCTTGCCTTTAAAAATCAGATTTTACAATGCAGAACCGTGATTGAAGCGGCTTTGCCGGAAAAAATTAAACAGATTTTCAGTTAATACAATGATAAAAGCCGCCATCACTGCAGTGGCCGGAAACCTTCCGGAGAATGTTATGACAAACGATGATTTGGCAAAGTTTGTTGACACCTCAGATGAATGGATTCAAACCCGTACCGGAATTCGTGAGCGCAGAATAGAAAATGATCTAAGCAAAGCCACCAGTGATGTGGCTGTTCCCGCAGTGCTCGAGCTTTGCAGGAAGCGTGGAATTTCACCTGAAGAAATTGACTTGCTCATTTGCGGAACGGTAACACCGGATATGGTGTTCCCATCTACTGCCAATCTTATTTGTGCAAAAATTGGAGCAAAAAACGCCTGGAGTTACGATATAAGTGCCGCCTGTTCCGGATTTATGTTTGCCTTGTGCACCGGCGCGCAATTCATAGAAACCGGACGATATAAAAAAGTTGTAATCGTAGGGGTTGATTTAATGAGTCGAATAATTGATTATTCAGACAGAACCACCTGCGTGATTTTCGGCGACGGTGGCGGGTGCGTTTTGCTTGAACCAACTACAGAAAATGCTGGCATTATGGATTTCATTCTGCACGCCGATGGCAACGGTGCAACTCACTTGCATATGAAAGCGGGTGGAAGCCGATTCCCTGCAAGTCATGATACTGTAGATAAAAAAATGCATTTTGTCTACCAAGAAGGGCAGGCTGTTTTTAAACACGCCGTTTATTCCATGGCTGAAGTAAGTGCGAAAATCATGGAGAGAAACAATCTTAAATCTGAAGATATAAGTTGGTTGGTGCCGCATCAGGCAAATAAACGTATTGTAGATGGCACGGCAAACCGAATGGGTGTTGGGCCGGAGAAAGTAATGATGAATATCGAACGATACGGAAATACCACGGCGGGCACTATTCCACTTTTGTTGTGGGATTACGAAAAGCAATTAAAAAAAGGAGACAATATAATCATCAGTGCTTTTGGCGGAGGATTTACCTGGGGCAGTGTTTGGGTAAAATGGGCATACGACGGCAGCCAAAGCGGGAAATAAAAAACAGCAAAAAAAACAACTATGAAACTCAATGAAATTCAGGATTTAATCAAATTCGTTGCGAAAAGCGGCGTTAGCGAAGTAAATCTGGAAACCAAAGAAATTAAAATCGTAATCAAAACCGGGGTAGGTGGTAAAACGAAAGCAGATGCGCCAGTTGTTATTCAGGCAACAGCCGCTCAGAGCGTGATCCCTGCAACTCAGGTAATTCAAGCTGCGCCTGCACAAGCAACTGAAGTAAAAGCAGCTGCACCACCTGCCGCAGCAAAAGGAAACGATGAGTCACGTTATGTTACTATTAAATCACCAATGATCGGTACCTTTTACCGCTCACCGGGCCCTGACAAATCTGCTTTTGCAAATGTTGGCGACGAAGTTACTCCCGGTAAAACAGTTTGCATCATTGAAGCGATGAAATTGTTTAATGAAATTGAAAGTGATGTAAAAGGCCGTATCGTAAAAGTACTTGTGGATGATGCAAGTCCTGTTGAATACGAACAGCCACTGTTCCTTGTTGATCCTACCTAAAAAATCCACGGATTTTTAGATTCGCATTCTTCTAAAGAAAAATAAATTCATGTTTAAAAAAATTTTAATAGCCAATCGCGGAGAAATTGCACTACGCATTATTCGTACTTGCCGGGAAATGGGAATCAAAACGGTTGCAGTTTATTCAACTGCGGATAAAGAATCCCTTCATGTGAAGTTTGCCGATGAGGCAGTTTGCATCGGCCCTCCGCCGAGCCGTGATTCGTATCTCAACATGGCGAACATTATCGCTGCGGCTGAAATTACCAACTCCGATGCAATTCATCCGGGTTACGGATTTCTTTCAGAGAATGCGAAATTTTCCGCCATCTGCGCTCAAAATAAAATCAAGTTTATCGGTGCATCACCCGATATGATTTCTGCAATGGGTGATAAAGCCACTGCAAAAGCAACCATGAAAAAGGCCGGCGTTCCTTGCGTTCCCGGTTCGGAAGGCTTATTGCAGGAT
>OMJH01000217.1 GCA_900299295.1 Bacteroidota bacterium | reverse complement strand
TAAAGGCTATACCCCAATTATAAATAAAAAATTCAGCAATTAAACATGAAATGTCGATTCTGTAAAAATAATGTATCTCATGAATTTGTAAATTTACTGAATAGTCCTCCGTCTAATTCGTACCTAAGCTATGAGCAATTGAATGAACCGGAAGTTTATTACCCTTTAAAAGTATTGGTTTGCGAAAATTGTTTTTTGGTTCAAATAGATGAATATTACAAATCCACCGAAATATTTAATCACGAATACGCTTACTTTTCGTCCTATTCAAGTAGTTGGCTTACTCACGCCAAAAAATATGTGGAAATGATGATAGATAGATTCGGTTACAACTCAAAATCATTTGTAATTGAAATCGCTTCTAACGACGGATATTTATTGAAAAATTTTAAGGATAAAGAAATTCCAGTTCTTGGTATAGAACCAACATCAAATACCGCAGAGGCAGCAAAGACAAATCATAATGTAGATTCAGAAATTGATTTTTTTGGAATTAATCTTGCAAAAAGGTTAGCTGAAAGAGGAATTAAAGCAGATTTGTTATTAGGTAATAACGTCTTGGCTCATGTACCCGATATAAACGATTTTGTAGGTGGGATGCCCATAATATTAAAAAATGAGGGTGTCATTACAATGGAATTCCCTCACTTGTTTCAACTAATTCAAAATAATCAGTTTGACACTATTTACCATGAACACTTTTCATACTTATCTTTTACCACAGTTTTAAAAATATTTGAAAATAATCAACTTGAAATTTTTGATGTAGAAGAATTAAATACCCATGGGGGATCTCTTAGAATATTTGCTAAGCATAAAGCAGATTTAACAAAAGAAATAAATTCAAGTGTAAACTTTTTATTGAAAAAAGAAAAGGAAAATGGAATGTTAAATATTGAATATTATAAAAATTTTCAGAGCAAAGTAAACAAAATAAAAATTGAACTTTTGGATTTCCTCATTGAGCAAAAAAAATTAGGTAAAAAAGTAGTTGCTTACGGTGCTGCTGCGAAAGGAAATACATTACTTAATTACTGCGGAATAAAAAATGATCTTGTCAGTTTTATAGTTGATGCAAACCCTAACAAACAAAATAAATTTATGCCTGGAAGTCATATTCCAATTGTTACAGAAGATTCATTAAAAATCGAAAAACCTGACTTTGTTATTATACTTCCTTGGAATATTAAGGATGAAATAATTAGTCAAATAAAATATATACGTGAATGGAATGGGAAATTCATTTCACCCATTCCTGAAATAAGTTTTGATTAAAAAATTATTTTAAAATAATGAAACAAAAAAAAATACCTATCAATAAACCTTCAATAACTGAATTGGAAAGAACGTATGTTAATGATGCTGTGGCTAATGGATGGGGTGAAAAATGTTATAATTATATTAATTTATTTGAAAACAAGTTCGCTCAATATCAGAATTCAAAATATGCACTTGCCACATCAAGTTGTACCGGTGCAATTCATTTGGCATTAATGGCTCTAGGAGTTAATGCTGGCGATGAAGTAATTGTTCCAGAAATAACTTGGATAGCTTCTGTTGAGCCTGTTTTGTATATCGGTGCAAAACCAGTTTTTGTAGATGTATTAAGAGATAGTTGGTGTATTGATCCAAAAAAAATGGAAGCAGCAATAACACACAAAACAAAAGCTATAATTGTGGTTCATGTTTATGGAAACATGTGTAATATGGATGAAATAATGAGCATTGCAAAAAAACACAATTTGCTTGTTGTTGAAGATGCTGCAGAGGCATTAGGATCTGAATACAACGGTAAAAAGGCAGGCAGCATTGCTGATGTTGGTGTATTTTCTTTCCATGGCACAAAAACCATGACAACTGGAGAGGGAGGTATGCTAGTTACAAATAATGAATCGGTTTGCGAAAAAGCAAAGATTTTAAATGACCATGGTAGGAATCCAAAAGACCCAGAAAACAAAATGTTTTGGATGCGAGATTATGGTTATAAATATAAAATGTCAAATTTACAAGCAGCTCTAGGGGTTGCCCAAATTGAGAGGATTAATGAACTGATAAACAAAAAAAGATTAATTTTCAAATGGTATTGGGATGAATTGCACAATTTACCCTGCAAGCTTAATCCTGAACATGAGAATACAAAAAACAGCTATTGGCTACCTACACTAATAGTAGATGAATCTATTCAATTTGATCGAGAAAATTTTTTTAAATTCATGAGTGAACATAATATTGATAGCAGACCATTCTTTTATCCACTATCATCTCTACCGATGTTTAAAAATGAAAATAATAAGATTGCTTATAATATTTATAAAAAAGGTATAAATTTACCTAGCTATCATGATCTAACTCTAGAAGAGGTAAAGTTAGTATGTAGTTTATTCAATAATTATATAAATAAAAAATGAAAGTATTAATTGCAGGCATTGCAGGAGCATCATTAGGCACAGAGATTGCAAAGTGCCTAAAACTTGCAGGTAGCTATGAGATTTTTGGATGTGATGTATCTCCTATGGCATTTGGACATTTTTCAAATATGTTTGATAGCACATTTAATGTCTCGTCAGATAATTATGTTGCGAATGTAATTGAAATTTGCTTAAAAAATAAAATTAAATATTTGATTCCTGGTGGAGAGAAACCCTTAGTATTACTATCAAATTCAGAGAAAGAACTAAAAAAAAATAATATATTGTTAATTGGCAATAATTTTGAATTAACACAAAAATTATCAGATAAATTAATAACTTTTAAAATTTTAGAAAAAAATGGGTTCGAAATACCACTAACAAAAGAAATTACATCAATAAATGACATTACGAAATTAAAATTTCCTTGCATAGTTAAACCAGCAGTTGATAGTGGAGGAAGTGATTCAGTCTTTATTGCAAACAACATTGATGATTGTAATTTATATTATAACATTCTTAAAATTAATGGTAAAAAAATTATAACTCAAGAGTATATATCCTTAAATGAAGGAGAATTCACTATAGGAGTTTTGTCTTTACCTGACGGAAAGGTTGTAGCATGTACAATAATGGAGAGAATATTTAATTCAAAACTCTCAATTTCTCAAAATAACAAATTAGGTTTAATCTCAAGTGGTTATAGCCAAGGATTAATTAAAGAATTTCCTGAGCTGGAAAAACAAGCTAGGTTAATAGCAATGACAATAAAAAGCACTGGACCAATTAACATCCAGGCAAGAGTTAGAAATGGAGTATTGATTCCTTTTGAAATTAATCCTCGTTTTTCTGCATCAACTTATTTAAGGGCACTAGCAGGTATTAACGAAATTGATTTCCTTTTAAGATTTTTTATAAAAGGTGAAAATGAATTCATTTATAAATTAAAACCAGGTTACTATCTAAGAAGTTTTACCGAAACTTATGTACCGGAAACTATATGATAAGATGGATTAATAAAAAAATAGGTACTGCTGCATGGAGCTCAGTTATATCTGTTCCAGATTATTTTAAATTAGATGTGAGAGAACTTGTTGATGATTATGGAAATAACAATGAACATATCGCTAATCTTATCAAAAATGGAATAGAAATACTTAAAGAATTCAATAAACTGATAATCTGCTGTGAATATGGTATGTCGCGAAGCAACGCAATTGCAGTTGCAATTATTTCAATTACTGAAAATATTTCCTTTGAAAGGAGCTTAGAGTGTGTAATTAACTCTGTCAAAGAAAATCAAATCAAATTAGAGGTATTAAAATCTGTATCTGAATATCTAAAACAAAAAAGAACTGAATTTAAAAAATCAAAAAATATTTTACTAATAGATCATAATGGATTTATAGCCAAAAGAATCACAAAAAAAACAAAAAAAGATAACTACTTGATATTAAGCCATGGAATTAATTTTTCAATACTTTTAAGCAATCCTGCAAGATTATATCTATTTATATGTAAAAATAACGTTGAGAAAATAGTGTTAATTTCAATAGCACAGATCACAAACACAAATAGTTATGTTAATAATCTACTTTATTTTTTAAAAAATATTCTAGATGTTTGTACAATTACACTTTCAAAATTTATTTTCCTTTCTTCATTAGATGTATATAATGGTATAAAAGTAAAAACATTATTACTTAACTCAAAATCAAATCAAAAAAAAAAACCTGAGGGTGCAAAAGGAATAGCATTTTCATTAGCGGAGGAATTGATTTTTTATTATCAAAATAAATTGAATTCAAACTTTTCTATTATTCGAATCCCTACAACATATGGACACGATAAAATTCCTTTTTTTATTAAGAATTTCATTGAAAAGGCTAAAAAAGGAAAAGAAATAAACATTCATTCATATCAAAATAATCTTGCTTGGATAAATCTTATTCACGTCAATGATTTAATCGATTTTATTGAATTAATTCTTCAAAATAAAATCTGTGGTATTTATAATATCGATGGTGCTGAATTATTAAACTCAGAAACAATTTCCAAACTAGTTGTCAGACATTTTAGTTCATCGAGTATAATTTCAATTGTTTTTATAGAAAAAAAGCACACTCAGATTAAAATTAACAATAGCCATCTAAAAAAAGAAATAGGTTGGTTTCCAAAAGAAAAATTAATAAATACAATTAAAAATTTATAATTATGAAAAATGAAAATGAATCAAAAATAGAAAAAGCCCGTCAGGATATGTTTCCGTGGTCAAGGTCAAAATTCCATTCAGAATATAACAAATATCTCGCCTACTATAAAGTTGTTTCATGCCTAGAAAATGCAAAAGGTAATTCTTTACTAGATATGCCTTGTGGTGATGGTCTATTAACCAAGATGTTTGCAGAAAAATTTGATAGGATTGTCGGAGTTGACGCGTCGTGCACTCATATTAGTGCTGCACGGAAACTATTACCAAATGTTGAATTTCATGAATCTCTTATTGAGAATTTGGAACTAGATGAAAAATTTGATTCCGTATTTATGCTTGATGTACTAGAGCATGTAATAGACCCTGTAAATTTATTGAAAAAAGCATCGACATTTATGAAAGATGACGGTGTGATGATTGTACATGTCCCTAACTCAAATGCTATTAATAGAAAGTTAAATGTAATTATGGGCTCACTTAAAAGTTGTGATGAGTTATCGCCATTCGATATCAATATTGCAGGCCACAGAAGATCATACACCATTGAATCACTTGAAAAGGAAGTAAAAGAAGCTGGTTTAAAGGTAGTATCACGCGGCGGAATCTTTTATAAATTGTTATCAACTCCTCAAATGGATTGGTTTTTAAAAAATGGATTATGGGATTCCGGACATGGCTGGGGCAGAGAAGGTATAAAGAATATAGATTGGAAAAATGAATTTTGCCGAGCATCATATGAAATAGGTAAAGAAAGACCTGAGGATTGCAATATAATATATGTATGCATTAGCAAATGATTTTTTATTTGATAATTTAATTAAGAAAAAAATGAACGAGGAACTAGAGGAATTCTATAGTAGACTTAAGAATAACGTTGATGCTCTTGGAAAAGACCAAGAACTAAAAAAAATGAGTATAGAATTTATGCTCAAAAGTAACATTAAAGGTTATACCTATAATTTTAGTTGGATGGGACGGCCCATTATTGCCTATCCTCAAGATATGATTGCAATGCAAGAAATTATTTGGGAAGTAAAGCCAGATCTTATTATTGAAACTGGAATAGCCCATGGAGGATCAATTGTATACTATGCATCTCTATTGGAATTAATAGGTGAGAATGGCCTAGTTGTTGGGATTGATATAGAAATAAGAAAACACAACCGAGAACTTATTGAAGCGCATCCAATGATGAAAAGGATTAATTTAATCGAAGGATCGTCCATAAGTGAAGAAGTTTTTAATCAGGTAACAGAAATTGCTTCTAGAAAAAAAAAGGTTTTGGTGTGTCTAGATAGTAATCACTCTCATGAACATGTTTTAAATGAATTAAAATTTTATTCAAAGTTGGTTTCAGTTGGTAGTTATTGTATTGTTTTTGACACTTCAATTGAAGATATGCCTTCAGATTATGATTGGGGTAACCGACCATGGAGTAAAGGAAACAATCCTAAAACTGCGGTTTTTGAATTTCTAAAATCCAATCATGATTTTATAATAGATAAAGAAATTGAAAATAAACTTCTTATTAGTGTGGCCGCTGACGGGTATCTAAAAAAAATAAAATAATGAAAATTATAAATAAAAGCAACCCAAAAGTAAGTATTTGTATTCCAATTTATAATGATGAAAATTATGTGAGTGAAGCTTTAGAATCACTACTTAATCAAACTTACTCTAATATTGAAATTATTTTCTCAAATAATTGTTCAACTGACAGATCTATTGAAATAATAAAAAGTTATAATGATTCAAGAATAAAAATATTTAATAATGAAGAAAATATTGGAGGAGGAAAAAATTTTGAAAAGGTATTCAGTTATGCCACTGGTAAATATATGTCATACCTATCTTCAGATGACATAGTAGAAAGCACGGCAATTGAAAAGGCTGTTGCTATTTTAGAAGATTCAAAAAATGAAGATATAGTATTAGTCAATTCATATATAGGTATTATAAATAATAAAAGTAAAGAAATTTTTATTAAACGATATCCGTTTGGCAGTGGTAGGATTTCCTCTTATTGGGGAATACGCTCAAACTTTATTTATGGATCTAATTGCATAGGTGAACCAAATGGCAGCGTCTGGCGAAGCGAGGCATTTAATAAAATACCAAAACCACTCTTTCAAAATTCTGTAGACTGGACTGGTGATTTAGATTTAAAATTAGAATTACTTCTAATGGGTAACGCCTACATGATACCTGAACCACTAGGAAAATTTAGAGTTTCAAAGGATTCTGGCAGCCACGTTAATTTGCGATATAAAACAGCAAGTCAATTCAGAAAATACGCAATAAATATATACAAGGATAAAAGATATAACTTATCTTTCTTTTGGGTAATAGTTGGAACATTTTCGTCATTTTTCATGATGATTTTGAGAAATTTATTTTACGTGTTTTTCATCAAAAAAAATGAAATATTAATCTAATTCTTGTAGTAATTTGTCAAGAGATTTAGTCTTTTTTATTTGTATTCCCTTTTTCAAAACATCAACTGCTTCAGAAGTATCTCCCTGACTCTTCAAAGTGTAGGCCTTGTTATACCATGCATCAGGGTTGCTGGCATTAGCTTTGATTGCAAAATCGAAAGCTATTATTGCACTATCCAACTGTTTGCGCTTAAACATTTCAACACCTGCAACGACTCGCTCTTTTGAAATAACTTTCAAAAAATTTTGAAGTGTTACATTTGTTTTATCAATTTTCAGTCCTCCTTTACAGGCTTTAATTGAGTAATCATATTGTTTCAATAAATAATAATCAAGTGCTAAGGTTTGATAAAGCGGTAAATATGAGCCGGATTGTTGTAATCCTCTATCAACAAAATTAATCGACTGAAGTGCTAGCTTTTTTTTCATCTCTGGATCAAACACCTGGGCTGCTTTTTCACCCAAAGCACTTGAAATTCCGCTTAAAAGCATAATATTTTTGGGATATGTTTTAACATCTTCAGAAAATAAATAAAAATTATTTTCCCAAACTCTGTTTCGCATTATAGTAAAAGTGGAATAAACAGAAACTATTATTAAAATAAAAACAGTAATTAAATGGGATATAAATCTCATTTTTAAAATAAAGTTAGGTTTGATAAAATTCAGTGGAAAAGCTAACAAAAAACACAAACCTAGTGAAGAATGAAATATTAGGCGTTCGCCCATAGTGGCGCCAAGATCAATAAAAAAATTAGAAATTGGCAATAAGAATGCTAAAAAAATAAATAGTGGGAAAACTAAAACATGACGTTTAAAAAATAAAATCAATGAAGTAACTATCAAAGAAAAATAAACTACAATTGATAGCCATACTTGCCAATTACTAAAATCAAGGAACGCAATACTACTATATGAATAATCACAAGATAGTTTAACCGGAATTATGGAAATTATTATATATTTAAATAAAATATAAATTTTTGTCGCCCATTCCTGTGATACTGTTGCCGGCAAATATGGATTACTGATTATGTTACCTTTAAACAAATCGTAATTCCCTACATCAGATGTTGCATTTAGACGTAATACTAAATATATAAAAACCGGTATAGCTAATGAATAAAAAAAGGCAGGCAATTTATCAAGTTTAAACCTTCCTGAAAAAATAATTAAAATTAAAAATGTTAGAAAAATAAAATAGATTGGAAAATGAAAAACAAATGGTAGCAAAATAGCTGAAAATAATGTCGATACTGCAGGAACAATTTTTTTTATTTTCACTTCAGGGAATTTTGGTAAAAAAACAAATAAAAGAATTGGAATGAGTAAAGGCAAAACCATCGCAAACTCTTTACTTAAAAGGGCGAAAAAAAATGAAAAATTAAAAGATATAATATCCCAACGATTTCCATGTTTAAAAAATCTGAATGCAAAAAAAAGTGTAAGCAAAATAAAAAACATAGAAAAAAGTTCATCGCGACTCTTAATATTTGCGATAACCTCCGTATGAACTGGTAATACTGCGAACAAAAGACACGAAACAAAAACTACATCAGCGGAAAATCCTGGAAGATGAACTGTTGAAAAAATATAAATTAAACCCACTATTCCTGCAAACAACAAAACATTTACTAAATGGCGAAAGCCTAAACCCCGAGCAAAAAAATCATCATCTGTTAAAATATGATCTCCGTTGTAATCCTCTTCAGGTTCTACGCGACCATTACCATTCAAATCCCAAATAAATTGTAATGGTACTGAATCATGTTTTGTTGCAAACAATTGTTGTTCGACTGCAAAGGAGACTACAGAAAGCGGCCTATAACGACCACCTGGTAAAATATTTTTTAATCCGGTCGCTTTATAAAAACAAAAATGTGAATCATGAGTAAGGATATCAGGAATACCTTTAATGCCACGCAACACAAACTCATTCTTACGAATCACCTGCTCATCATCATAGGCCATCTGATGCCCTAGAGTATTAAAATAAACGACCAAAGATACACCGGTAATTAATAAAAAAACCTGTAGCCGAGTCTTAAATGGAAATAAAAACAAACCTGAAGGCAATTTCAAAAAAAATTTAAATGCCTCTAGTAAATTACTGAGGTAATGCTTAAGTGAATTAAACCTATTTTTTAGAAACCCTACCAATAGTAATTTGTTTTAAAGAATCAATTACAGTAATACCCTTGATTGAAATAGAATTTTTAGGTTCAATCTGCAGAGCAGATCTAAAACATAATGTGGCTTTTTCGAGGTCACCAATTATTGTTAATGCCTTACCCATATTGTTCCATGCACGATAATTATTTTTATTAGCCTTTAATGCATTTGAAAGTGACTTTAAACCTTCAATTTTATTTCCTTTTTCAAATAATTCAATACCATGCAATGTAAATTTTTCACTTAGTGATTTTTTAAACCCAAAAGCGTTTTGCGAACCGGGAATCAATTTTTGAGCATAATCAACATACTTCAAACTACTGTCTAATTCGTTTAATACGACATAATTTAAAGCCTTATTCATAAACGCAGGAAAATATCCATTAAAAATGGAGATACTTTTAGTAAAGCAGGAATCGGCTTTTTTTGCATAGTATTTACTTTGCGCTGCATTTTTAGGGAGTATTGCTAATTGGTAATAAGCTGTGCCTGCGGCTGAAAGAATGTTTACATTATTTGGCGCCTTGACAACATCGGCTAGAAATAATGAAGAATTATTTTTCCAATCAGGGTTTCTTATTATTGTTAATGTTGAGTATATTATCAGTAAAATTATTATGGAAATTTTAATTGCCTGACCAAAAATAGTCAATGATTTAGGTATTTTATTTATCAAACCAAAAACTAACATTGAAAAAAGCAAACACAGGCCAACCGAAGCATGAAAAAAAAGTCGTTCGCCCATAACAGCCCCTAAATCAATGAAAATATTCGAAACCGGAATAAAAAAACCTAAAATTAATATTAATGGAAAGGAGCCTTTACTTCGCTTGAGAACAAGAAAAATAGCACTTAAAAACAGTCCGAAAAAAAGGAATAAACTTATCCAAACGCTAACTGATTGAAAAGTGGCATAAGGAATAGTATCATAGGAATAATCGGCCAACAATGGAGAAGGTAAAAAAAATAGCTTGAAATAATTAAGTAAAACTGAAATTTTACTTGCAAGCTCTTGGGTCGGACTTGCAAACATGTACGGATTTGCAATAATATCCCCCTTAAATGACTCAACTTTTAACTCATGAATGGTTGCTGAAAAACGTAGACCTAAATATGTTATTAATGAAACCCCCAATAAATATACAATTTTTGTAATTGGGAATTTAGAAGTCTTGGCAAAATAATATCCTCCATATAAAAACAATAATGGAACAGCAATCAAAGTTCCTGAATTAAAAAACCAAATAAATGCAACGGTAGCAATGGTTGTAAATAAAAGTAATACCCAAAAATTTACCTCTTTAAATGAAATTTTAGATGGTTCAAAAACAAATAAAGTAATAGGTAAAATGATAAAAAGCAGAAGCGCATACTCTTTACTCAGAAGAGCTAGCAACATAAATAATCCAACGTAAAATAAATGTTTTTTTGTGCCAGATTTTAAATAGCGAAACGAAAAAAGCATTGTCGCTAAAATGAATATAAGGGAAAGTAATTCATCTCTACTTTTAATATTTGCAGCAACCTCTGTATGCAATGGGTGCACAGAAAAAAGAATACATGCAAAAAAAACCATATCTTTAGCACTTGGAAAAAGAAAAAAAGCTAAAACATGATAAATTAATAGAACAAGTAGAGCATACAAAATCACATTTATTAGATGGCGCAAACCAGCTCCTCTAATCATAAAATCATATTCATTGTAAATACCATCTTCATTAGTATCTTCTATTTGATCCTGGACTCCATTCTGATTAATATCCCAACTTTGATTGTTGCTAACTCCATCAGGTATCGTTCCAATAAATTCTTGCTCAATTGCAAACGAAATTTGTGATAATGGGCGATACCTGCCACCCGGTAATCCGTTTGAAACACCCATTTGCTTATAATAACTATAATAACTATCATGTGTCAGAATATCCGGTATCCCTTTGATTCCTTTAATAACGTACTCGTTTTTCAACATCACACTCACATCATCAAATGCAACTTCGTGTGTTAATGTATTTACATAAATGCTCATTGAAACCAAAAACAAAACAAGATAAGGCTGGAACGCATTTTTAAATGGAATAAAACAAAAATCAGCACTGCTGTTTCTTAAATTCTTTATTTTTAAGGCAAGTGACATGTAAAAGATATTTAGAAATTAACAGTTGATTCGATTGGTGACCGGTGCTTTTCTACAAAGGTGTTTAAAGGTGTATCTACAAATCCGAGAAAGCTTCCAAAATAGCCGGGTGCAGAATCAAATCGATTTTCACAAATAATTTTTCCGTTTGAATTAATGATACTTAATTTAGATTCTTTTACTACAAAGGCAAAACCTTTCGAGAAACCTGAAACCGCTTTATATTCAGGCTGAATCACAATTTTACCTGTTGAATCAAGGTAACCAAAAGATTCTGGCCCCAATGAAAACGGAAAAAATCCGTTTTTATATGCGCCAATTACAGGATAAGCCGGCTCTAGAATTACTTTGCCATCAGCGCGAATAATTCCCCATTTCTGATTTTTACAGAATGCGGCAAAACCATTCGAAAAAGAGTGACACTCATCAAAAATTTTACCGTTTAAACTATTTTCTCCTTTCGTATTCAAATACTCCCACGAATTTTCGTTTCGTACGGCTGCCTTACCCATGTGAAACGGAAGGGCATCATCAAATTTATTTTCAATTACCACCTTTCCTTTTTTGTCAATATAATTCCATTTTAGGATTAGTGAATCCTTGATACTCACAAAATTTGCAACTGCCGCATATCCTTCAGAAAAAGGAGTTACCACATCAAAAGTGCAGGGAATAACATTTTTTCCGGATCTGTCAATATACCCAAACTTATCACCCACTTTGACAGCCGCTAAACCATCTTCAAATATTTCAGCTCGTTCAACGGCAGGCAGCGCAAAAACAATGTTCATGGCCGTATCAATACAACTGATTGCGCTGTCTGTTCCCAGTACAAATGCAAGCCCTTCACTGAAATGTGTGCCGCTGATAAAATCAAAAGGTTTCAAAAGTTTACCGTTCTCATCAATATAGGCAATTCTATCTCCTTTGCTAACGAGGGCAATCGATTGATAAAATTCACCAAAACAATTATACACCGGTTCCAAGGTAAAATTGCAGGAAGTATCTACTAGGCCCCACATTTCTCCCATCTTAACCGGAAAAAAAACATTTTTATTAATTTGAACTACTTCCTCTTTACAACTCGTACCAATTGCTAATACGCAAATGATGAAAACAACAATTGCTTTTTTCATTTTTTTAAAATTTGAATTGATTCTATGTCAAAAATTAAATCTGTTTTTGGTGGTAACCCATTTTCCTGCAATCCATTATCACCATATCCTAAGTAGGGAGGGATAATTAACCTGCGGGATCCCCCGTTCCTCATTCCAAGTAATCCTTCTTCCACGCCGGGAATATTATTTCCTGAACCAACAATTATTTCCATTACTTTACCTTTTTCATAACTACAATCCAGGACACGTCGTACACCCGAATCATTAAGGCAATACACAGTATAAAAAACAGTAACTACATCGCCCCGCTTAACTGAGTCGCCGGAACCGATCAGATTATTTATATATTTTAATCCTGAATATTTTAAAACTGTATCAGATCCAGTCAATTTCATAAATGGATACTTTTCAACTTTTACAATATCTAAATCAATGAAAACAAATGGTGTTGTCAACAGTTTAGGATTATTTGAGTATTTGGAAACTTCTTTGGACGGTAATTTCAATACTGATTTTTCTCCGGAGCCCATTTGCAACAAACCTAAATCAGCAAAAGGCAAACCCAAACCCGATCCGGGTCGCTGAACAACAGGCTGTAGCCTTTCGTAGCTGTTATCAAACACCAAAGGCTTTCCTTCTTCAATAAAATAATAGATTTTATAATTAAAAGAAACTATATCCTCGTAACTTATCCGCGTTGTGTCTTTTTTATTGAGGAATGATAAAAAAGATGAGTCACTAAAATAATGTATATTTTTTTGTTGTGGCTGAAAAACTGGAAAATTTGAGCTCACTAACTCAATATCAATATAAATTATTGAATTGGGTAACAAGAGCCCAACTTGTTGAGATCCAAAACCAAGTTGGGGAGGTATGATTAATGTGGCTTTTTCACCAACTTCCATTGAGGCTACTCCTTCATCCATACCCCTTAACATTCGCCCGGTTCCTAATTGAAATACGGCCTCAGCACTATTGGTATAAGAAGATTGAAATACACGTTTAAAACCTGTTGTACTGTAGGCATACCCTGTAAACCGCATACGTACCTCATTAAAATTGGAAGGTTTTATTCCTATTCCTTTTTCAACCAGAATTTTTTTTAATCCTGAGGAAAAAGTTATTGTATCTTTTCCAGTATGATTAAAAAAAGCATCCTGTACTTTTTTTAAACGGACTATTAAAAAAAGAGTTGAATTTGGAAGTATTGTACCGACCTTCTTATTTCCGTAAGCTAGAGACGGCGGTATTGAAAATATGGCACTGTCCCCTTCACGCAACAATAGGAAGGCTTCGTCCCAGCCTTTTAGAACTTCTTCCTGACCAATAATAAAATCCTTATAGGCATATTCAACAATCGTTTTTATTTTTCCTGTATCTGATTTATGAAAATAAGAATAATCAAAAAAGCAACGCAAAGAAGATTGTACCTTTCGGCCCTTACCTTTTTTAATAATTTTATACTGAAGCCCGGTATTGGTTTTTTTGAACCTGTAATTAAGTTTGGGCTGTGCGAAAGAAACAAAAGTGCAAAACGCCAATAGAATAACTCCGATTAACTTTGACATTATTATTTTCCTCAAACGCAACATCCCTCGCTAATTATGTAAAAACCTTTACCGGTTTCCATTCGATAAATTCTTCCTTTTCACCACCTTAGCGTTTCTGAAACCGGAGGTTTGATAATCTCTGCAAAAACGTTCAGCTTCGTTCACGTTGGTATAATCGCCGGAATAATAAATCGTGCTGCCGGAAGCAGTTTTCAATTCCTCTACCTTTTTTAAGCGAACCAACTGTAATAACAATCCGGAAGGCGCCTTTCCTTTTGGCAATTCATCAATTTTTATTGTAAAGGTGGCATTCAACTCATCCATCAATTGCTGAAGCTCCTGCTCAACAATTAACCTCACATCGGCCTTTGTTGCCATTTTTGAAATCAATTTGTTTATTACATCAATCAATGAATCCATTTGATGTTCTTTCATCGCAACTGACGTCGGATTATTATTGTTGTTACCTGTATTTCCGTTGCCATTGTTGCCTGTTCCCGGTTTTCCGTTACCGTTGTTGCCTGTCCCAGGTTTTCCGTTACCGTTGTTGCCTGTTCCAGGTTTTCCGTTACCGTTATTGCCGTTACCGGTATTTTGCGCAGCAGCAGTTTCTTCCACGATAGTTACCTTTCCATCCGGCCCAAAAACTTTCTTTTTAACCCTCCGCTTCCTTTCAATAATTAAAAAATGATGGTAATAACTTTCAATGCCATTACGCAAATCAAGGGGTATATCATTTTCGGGTAGATAAAATGAAGACCCTAGCGCTTTCTCATCAAACTTTAATGTATACTTTTGATAAGGTACATAAAAATTAAAATTACCGCGGTTGTCTGTAATACTGCTAAAAGTTCTTCCTGTACTATCAATCAAATAAATTTTAAATCGAGAGACATCCAGTTTATCAAATAATTCGCCAGAATAAGATTCACGATCTAGATCAACTGTTCCGTACACCTGAACACCTTTTGAGAAGGGGATAAACATAATGTCTGGCCCGCAAACATCAACGCTATCTAAAACATTTGGAAACCACGACCCAATGTCTGTTAATGGTAAAACCTGGAGGTGATATTTTGCGAATTCTGTATTAATAAAATTACCCATGCCATTTTCATCCGTAATTACTTCAAACTCGTTTAATCTGAGGATTACATTCTCTACTGGTACCTCACCTTCATCCTTACGGTGATTTCCATTAATATCCAAGAAAACCTGCAGTTTGGCATCACAAACTTTTCCATTCCTAAACCGTTTTGGTATTGGAATGGAAAAATCTTTTTTAACAGTGAACCCTATCATTAGATTTTTTGTTGTACTAACATTTTCATTATCTATTGTAGGCAGAATAACACTTGAGTTTGTATTGAATAAATATCTAATTGAAAGCCCCTTGGTAAAATTTAAAGTTGCATTTAAACTAAATCGCCAATTGTTATCCGAGTAATAATACAATTGGCTAAAAAGGCCAAAGGATTTTCGTTTTATTTTGTTTAGGTAGGTGAATGTCGGATTATTTTCAAGAATAAAGTGTTTATTAATAAATTGAAACTGATGTCCAAAATTTATTCTTAAAATTTGCGGGTAAACGCCGTCATCATATTTTATAACATTTGCCATATTGAAATTACCCAACCCTCCATAATTGTACATCAACATAAAATTATAAACCCTGTAACGAGCAAAAACATTTGAAGACATTTGGAAAAAAGTTCCCTTTTCTTTGAAGTTTAGCAATTGACTATAACCCAACCTAGTCATTCCTCCATAGAAAAACTGTTTCTCGTTAGAGTTTTTTGAATAATTCAATTGAAAACCACCCATTATAAGTGAATCTGCCAGAATTGAATCTAGTGGTAATCTGAAGTAATTAAAATATATGGAAGGTGAATATGTAAAGATCCGTTTTCTTTCTGGCAAAACATAACTAAAAACATTTGAGAAGTTAACAAAGTCATTTGGTAATCCAAAATTGAAATTGTTAAAGTAGGTTTGATAAAAACTGCTTGTATTGAAAGCCCCTTTATTTCTGAGCTTAAAGGTATTGACTAAGCTAAAGTTATAAAGCAAGCGTGAATTAATAACTTGGTTCACTTGATAATTATGTACCAAAGAAAATTGGGCTAAAACATTACTTGAAAAGCGATTTCGAATAAAGGAAACACCCGCGCCTAAGTTATCACTACGAAGAGAAAATATGTTTGTGAATCTAATAAGAAACTGCCCAGCAGTTAAAAATAAACGCAAACTAGAAGAAACTGGGATATTTAAATTAGTCTGAAATGAATACCTGCGTAAAAGTCCGGATTGAATTGAAAAGTTAGCAGTGGAGGTCATATTAATTTTACCAAACCTCGCATAATAATTAAGGCCAAAATTATTATATGTTGATGCCCCAAAAAAATGTTGCCGAAATATAAAACCATTTACGTAATGGTTTTTATTAATTTGATACCCGGCATTTAATCCTTTAACATTGAACCCGGTACTTAATCCAATAAAACCTTTTCCCCTAGTATAAATTATATTTCCATTTAAACGATTGGTAAAAAAATCGTTTGAATACTTGTAATATAACCAACTAGTCTGAAATAAATAACTGATGGAAGATTTTTTACCGATTTGCGAATTCCCCTGAATGTTTACTAATGCAACAGGCATTTGACCAAGTAAATTACTTACATTCATGAAAATAGTTAGAGGTATCGTATTTGAACCGTTTCCAACTTGAGTTGAATTAAATAATTTTACAAAATCTATATTGTTTGCCAATTTGATAAAATCAACCTTTTTTGATTTTACTTCCAAATTTGAGTTTTTATCAATTCGGACCTCTGAAGCTCTTAAAAATAAACTATATCGCCTTTCTTTTTGCTGTAGAATTGGATGATAATTCCATACGTCGACACGACGCAAATTCCTTAAATCAGTTTGAATTGAAACATTGTATTTTATTGTTGTATCTGAATATGGATTTAATTTAATTTCTGTAAAGTTTTTCTTAAGTGACATATTATTAGAATCTGCCAATATTAAATTTGTACTTGTTTTTTGAGTACTTAAAATGATATCTTGGCTTTCATCTCCTTCATTTGCAACATTAACCTGAAACGCAGAATTGTTTTCTCCATTTAAAAAATAAATTCTTGGCTGCGGTAATATATGCATATTCCAATTGCTAATTTTTGGCCTACCGGTAATAAATCTTGCGTAAGCCATTTGCTTGCCTTCGTTGGTATTTACGTAAGCTGCAATACTATATTTTGTGCCGCCTTTGACCTTTTTAGAATTGGTAACAAAACGAACTGGAACGAAAACCGAATCATTTGGCTTCAAGGTATACTCCTTATTCTCGTCTACCAAACTTTTCCAACCCATAGGAATGTTTAAATTTATCGAAAATGTATATGTCTTACCGTTATTGTTTCTAACCTTTAAAACGTTGGTTATAAACGCCAAATCTCGAAATTCTACATTATCAAAAGAAAATTCTGCAGTTATCGCTTTTCGGGTAGATGCAATACTTTGACCAAATACAAAATGTACTGAAAAAAAAATAAAACAGAATAAAAAATAATTTTTCTGTAACGTAAAATATATTTTAAATTCAAAAAAATCATTAATCTTCAGTTAAACAAAACTTAATTGAAATTTCATATCTTCCCGGTAAATAATCAAACCCTGGTACAATTCGATAATCAATTACAAAACTATATTCGCTGTAATCCAAGCCCAAATAGGTTCCTACACCATTTGTTTCACCACCGCTGCATGCAGCACCCGCACCTGGATTTATTGTTAAAAAAGCCGTATTAATGATATCGACTGTATTACCCGGTGAAAGGCTGGTGGTAAAGGGAGAAATATATACACCTGCATTCTGAGGGGTATGGCATCCATTATCAATTCTTGCTTGTAAAATATCCAAAGTAGGTTTAGAACCGCTTGATCCACTCCCATAAGAAAATAATGTTTCCCACTCTGTATCATCCGGACTTGTACCATTCGAAACAGCCATTTGTAATTTCCATTTGCAAACGCCACCTGATAAGGGGTTGTCGGCTACTTTAACTTTTAATATTGTAGAACCATTGATGGTTAAACCACCATTGTATTTAGAAAAGGAATCGAAAATAAATTCTTTATTGGTAGTGGTATTCATAACCAAGGCGGAATTTGCCGGATTTGCATCGCATTCGGTACTGGCTGAAATTACGCAGGCAGCAGAACCGGTAACTGCATTTACACCAATTGAAACAGGTTGCCCTTCAGCGCCAACAGCACCTATTTTCATTAAATTTTGACCAGTAATTAAAGAAAACAATAAAGAAAAAAAGAAAAAACAAAATAATCTCATTTTCTTAAAAGAAAATATTTTTAAAAAGTAACAATGCTGGGAATTTCCCAGCATTGTTATTAAAATAATACAAAGCTTAGTTTTCTACTAAAACGTATTTTACGTTCATAGTGTAAACACCAGGCTGAGCATAAAGGGTTGTAGTAGTTGCGTTCAATGCAGCGGATGTAGTGTTGTTTCCGCTTCCGGATGTAGCTCTAGGAAATACCGCAGGCAATCCTGGAATTATACGATAATCCATGGTATAGCTATAGTTACTACCATTACCAACAAAACCACCACCTAAAATCAAATAACTACCACCAGCAATGAAATCTGAAGTAGCATTATGACCAGCAATAAATTTCTCAGTAGCTGCCGGTTTGGTATAAGGTGCCGATGTTGCATAAACAGCATTTGATCCTAACGGGGCAGTAGAATTAAATGCTTGAAAATAATCAGCATAGGTTCCGGTAGCACCAGCCACACTTGAATTAATTTTATCCTGATGTAATTCAAGTAAGGTTAATGGCAATGTTGTAACCGCATTTGGGTCGGCACTTGCACCATATTCAACCTGGTTATCCCATAACAAAGATCCGCCAGATGCATTGGATGAGAATCCTGCAGCGTACAAATCCCAGCTTACGGTAGAAGAAACCTGCAGATTGGTTGCACCGTATTGTGTGATACCACCTACATATTCAGAGATTTGATCAAAAACGAAATCCACATTTTGTGAACCGTTCATATTCAACTGAAGAATGGGCTGTAAGTCCATGGTTACGGTTACGTTTTGCTCATCGAGCAATTGAGCTTTTGCGTTTGTACCTGCTAACATAGCGGCAACCACAGAAGCTGATAAAATAAACTTTTTCATTTTTTTCAAGTTTAGGTTTTTATTATTTTGTTATATTAGTTTGAACAATATTTGGCTTTGTTCTGGTCCTTCAGAATTTCATTACATGTAATGAAATCAGAAAATTTAATGTTTTAATACTAGCTCTTTTTTTAAATTTTATTTAATTGGTTAATTAATATTATTCAAGATTAAACTCCAATTCGGCAGTTTGCAATTCCTCTTTATTTCCAAAATCTAATACGGCTATTGCTGAGTAGGGCCCTTTTTCAAAATCGTTGGGTAATTCAAATGAAAAATGCTTTGTATAACCGGGAAAAATTGCAAATTGTTTCACCTTTAAATTTCGTTGCTTGCCTGTTACAAGATTTACCATTTCGAGATAATACAAGCAATACCCTATACCGGTTCCCAAATTTTTTGCTTCTAATAAAACCGTAGCCGGTTTTTTATCTTGCTTTTTAAAGAATTGCATTTTCGTTATTTCAACGTTTGTTGTAATCACATTTGGTGGATTTTGATAAATGTTGATACCAAACCCAAAAGAATTTTTAACACCCATACTTACCGCATTACGATTGGTGCTTGGGCTTTCCAATTTTTCACGATCAAGCAGTTGATCAATATCAAGCATGGTCCACATACTCACAGAAAAAGAATCCCCCGCCGGGATATCTACAGTAACAGTAATAGTTTTTGTTTGCCTAGGTCCAATTTCAATTAGGGTAGGTGTAACTATACAATATCGACTTAATGAATACATTGAATATTTATTAACAGGAATATCACTTTCACCATCTTCTCCGGCAGCATAATCCTGAAACCCTACCTGAAAATTATAAGATCTGCGCGTATCGTTGGTAATTTTTATGGTTTTGGTTTGCAGCGTGCCCGGACGCACATTGAAACGCAAAGTGGAGGGAGAAATAGCAACGCCTGTTTCTTGCAAGGTGTCTTTTATCCGGATTACCGGTTTTACTGTATCACTTTTATTTATTTTGGCAAGGCTGTCGGCGCTGGTACCGTTTACCTGGGCATGAACATTTTCGGAAAATATAAAAAGTAAACCAAGTGAAACAAATACGTGATAAACTGAATAGTAAGTTTTCAACAAATGAATTTTTTTAAAAAATCTGACAATTATCATTTAGATTAAAGGAATTACAATTTTATAAAAATTAACTAAATGATTTAGATTTTAAATGTTAAAATTTTAGGAGATTGCAATTTTAGGGTTTTATACTTAATTATTTATTAACCGCTTGAATTTTAAGGCGGTACGTTAATGAACAAAAAATTTTCGGTGGTTTTTATCTTAATCAACCCTGCCCAGGGTAAGATTTTTTTTTCAACGCTATTTAAAAAGCATTCACAATACCGAAATGGATTTTACCTGAACGCACATCAAATCCGTTCCCGTTTTGATTGCCTAATGCATAATTCAGTGAAAAAATTCCTGCCTTGGTTTCAAAATTAATACCTGCACCTATCCCTACAGGCAAATCGGTAGCAAAGTTACCCGCTAAATTTCGCTCATACCAGCAGGCATCGGCGAACAAAAAAATCGCTGAATTCTCTTCGAATAAAAATCGATATTCAACTGTACTTATTCCATACGAACTCGCAAATAAACTTTCTTCATCAAAACCACGCAATGTTTTTAATCCTCCTATGCGAAACAACTCGTTTCGAAACAACTGATCACTTTTTACAAATGCGGCCTGCATTCCGAATTTAATTGTTGCCTTACTTAAAACAGGAATAAATGAAGCGAACTCGAGTTCGCCCTGATATTGCGAGCTTTTAAGTTTGAGATTTGCATACAACTCCTCCTCGAGTTTCGGATTTTTCCGAATAGTTCTGTTGCCTGCACTCAGGGTTAAATTTAAACTCATACCTTTTCTCGGATTCAGTTTGTAATCGAGTTTTTCGTAGTTAAGTCCTAAGCCGTAAGCACGCGTGGTAATGTCAGCGAATTCGGGTAAAACAGTTATTCCGGCAAATTGCGCCGTGCTTAAAATGGAGGAATTTCGCTGGCGGTAAAAAGCTTTCATTCCATTGAGTCCTGAAAAAAAATACTGTACGCCTAGATTATTCAGTACATCCAGAAAGGTGGTGTCTTTCTTGTACAACTTGAACGAATGATCAATTCCGGTTGGTAAACCGAAAGGGAACGGATAAACCAGTTTTGTTTTCAGATCTTGTGTCTGACTTTGCAAACGCCTCCAGTTTAATTCAATTACTTCGCCGGAACGAAAAACAGAATTCTGCAATTTTATTTTTGCATCACCTGTAAAAATGGTTTTACCACCTGCTGTGGGTAGTAATCCGATTATTCCGTCGAACTGCGAAGCATTTCGTTTTTTTGTGAATAAAATAACCTTGTTAACCCGATCTGTTAATTTCATCATTACGGGTTTGGTTTCAATAACGAAGGGCAATTGTTTAAGTCGTGAACTGATGGCGCGAATTTTTGCTTCGGAATAATAATCACCGGGCCAAACCCCTAAATACCGATTTAAAAAAAGATTGGAAATTTCCCAGTCGCCTTGAATCAGGATACTATCAATAATTACCAAACGGTTTTTCTCGATGGCAAGAACAGCATCAATGGTGTTTCCCCGTATTACCACACTGTCTAAAAAAACTTTAGCGAACGGATACCCGTTGTCTTCATACCACTTCAATAATTTTCGTAACAGCAAGGAAACCTGCTTCGGATTAAATACGTGATTGCTATAAAATTTTTCAGAAAAATGTACATCTGAAAGGGCAAACACATTTACATTTCCTTTACGAAGTGAGGCAAATTCAAAACGTTCTCCTCCGAAAATAAATGCAGTTATTTTTCTTGAAAGTGAATCCACTTTTATTGAATCGAAAGAAGCGAGCAGGTAACCATCGGTACGTAATCGGTTAACCAGATTTTTTGATTCTGTTTCAGCCTGTTTTACATTGGCTACTTTAGCAGGTAGGGAAATTTTTTTAAGCCATTCGCTTGTTACGGCCGGCTCAATGGAAAAATCAAACTGAGCGCTAATGCGCTTACTGTTCAGAAATAAAAAAAGAAATAAAAAGAAATAAAGGCGTAGCAAATTTGCTTTAGATAACAAGGTAAAATATTTACGATGTAATTCCATTGAAATCAGGTTTGGATTTCAAAATTCAAATTTCATTTTTTCCAAAAAAGGATTTCATCTCTTCCGCCAGGCGATGAAGATCAACGCTCTCCCACGTATGCCTTGTTTGAGGAAACACGGATAAACTTCCGTTTTTTAATAATTGCAAAACCGCCAGCTGTTCGGTTATACTTACCAGTTTATCTCTGTCACCCACACAAAGACGTACCGGATGCAGCATTCCGCGAAAATCTTCATCATTCAATGCGGCTTCATCGCCTAATCCCGTAAGTAAACGATGACTTTTCTCGATGAGCAATTTCCATTTTTTCTCTCCATGACGTTCCGATAGTTGATTTGTAAAATCAGGATATCGTTGCTCGAGTACCTCAGCATTCAATAATTTTGTTTCCTCTGCAGCTTTGTCCGGATTCCATTCCAGTTGTGTGGCAAAAGTCATTACACAGCCAACACGATCCGAAAAATAACGCGCGAGGTATAAGCTGACATAACCACCCAATCCATAACCAAACAAGCTTGCTTTATCAATTTGCCGTGAATCAAGGAACGAAATAACCTGATCGGCAAAAGCCTCCGCCGAAAATTCAGGGAAATAAAATTCCGACAAACCGTGTCCTGAAAAATTTAATGTATATACTTCGAAATCTTGCTGCAGCAGCTGTTCCAGTTTTTCGAACTGATCGCGGGAACCCAATAAACCATGCAACAAAATCAATTTCTTCATGCTTTTTTCTTGAACTGGTTGATGGCATTTACGGTAAAATCAGAAAGCACAAGACGGCCGCTAATTTCAGCTCTGCTGAACAACAACTGATCCCAATGATCTGTACCTTGCCAGGCAATGCGTTTTAATTCATGCATCGCCTCAGGATTACTTTTCGCTAATTGTTTTGCAAGTGCATTTACTGCATGATCAAGTTCATCAATCGAGCTATAGTAATCAGCATACATGCCTTTATCGCGCGCCCATTTCACATCCTGCCAAACGGTAGCGTTAACAGCCAGCTGGGTAAATGCAGATGAACCGATTTTACGCTCAACAGCCGGGCCAACAACAAATGGTCCTATTCCGACAGCGAGCTCTGATAATTTTACGGAGGCACCATCCAAAGCCAGCGAATAATCGGCAGCGCAGGCAATTCCTACTCCACCGCCAACTGCTTTTCCTTGTACACGTGCAATCACAAACTTCGGCGCCTTTCGAATTGCATTAATTACTAAGGCGAATCCTGAGAAAAAAGTTTTACCGGCTTCAAAATCTTTTATTGCAATTAACTCGTCAAAGGAAGCTCCAGCGCAAAATGCCTTTTCACCTTCACTTTGCAATACAATTACTTTTATTTGATTGTTGTTCCCTGCCTGCTCAATGGTTTTTGCCAACTGACGTAGTAATGACCCGGGTAAGCTGTTGCTTTGCGGATGAAAAAAAGTAATGTATCCAATTTCATCCATTACTTGCGTTTTAACGTATCCCTCTTGTTCCGCCATAATTTTTTTTCCAAAAATAAGCCATAAAATAGAAAAAAGCAGACGGGAATCTGCTTTTTCTAGTGATAGTAGTTATTTAAACCGGAATGGTTTTTTATTTTTTCTTCGGGGCAATAACCATAATCATACGTTTACCTTCCAATTGCGGAAGTTGTTCGGGTTTTCCGTACTCTTCCAGCTCCTGAACAAAACGCAACAACAATAATTCACCCTGCTCTTTAAAAACAATAGAACGACCCCTGAACATCACGTATGCTTTTACCTTATTGCCGTCCTGTAAAAATTTAATGGCGTGATTTTTCTTGAAATTGAAATCGTGATCGTCGGTTTGCGGACCAAAACGAATTTCTTTTACAATAACCTTGGCGGCTTTTGATTTTATTTCCTTTTGTTTTTTCTTAAGCTCGTAAAGAAATTTTTTATAATCGATTACTTTACAAACCGGCGGTTCGGCCTGAGGTGCAATTTCCACAAGATCCAATCCTTGTGCTTCTGCAATTTCACGTGCTTTATGAATGGGATAAACACCGGCTTCAATTCCTTCGCCTACCACCCTTACTTGCGGAGCGGTAATTCTTTCGTTGATTCGATGTAAATCTTCTTTTTTTTGTGGACCGCGGAAAGGACGTTGAAATGGTTTTTGTCCTGCCGGCTTAAAACCTCCACCTGGTTTTGGCGTAAAAGGTTTTTTGTTTACTGGTGCTGCGATACTTCCTCCTTTTTTGTGGTTCTAACGTAAGTTGATTTTTTTGATTACAAAGAACCGGTTTGTTTATATTGATAAATCGTTTTCTATTTCTTTATTTACCATTGCTGCAAAATCATTTATTTCAATAATTCCCGCGTCTCCTTTGCCATGGATCCGCACCGCAACTTTTTGCGCGAGGGCTTCTTTTTCTCCGATGATTAACATGAATGGAATCTTTTTTAACTCGGCTTCACGAATTTTTTTACCGATACTTTCATTGCGTAAATCCGCATATCCGCGAATATCGTAATTTTTCTGCAATTGCTCCAACACCTGCTCAACATAAGCATTGCTCTTTTCACTTACGGAAAGAATAGCCACCTGCTCCGGCGTAAGCCAAAGCGGAAAATTTCCTGCACAGTGCTCGATTAAAACACCGATAAACCGTTCTAAGGATCCGAATGGTGCACGGTGAATCATTACCGGACGATGCTTCTGATTATCTGAACCGGTGTACTCCAACTGAAAACGCTCAGGTAAATTGTAATCAACCTGAATAGTGCCTAACTGCCATTTTCGTCCCAGCGCATCTTTAATCATGAAATCCAGCTTCGGTCCGTAAAAGGCCGCTTCTCCGTATTCAACCACTGTCTTCAATCCTTTTTCCTGTGCAGATTCAATGATGGCTTGTTCGGCGAGGGTCCAATTGGCCTCATCACCTATATACTTTTCATGATTTTCTTTATCCCGCAAAGAAACCTGAGCCGTGTAATCATGAAAATCGAGGGCTTTGAAAACATACAATACAAGATCAATTACCTTACAAAATTCTTCCTTCACCTGATCCGGGCGACAAAACAAATGCGCATCATCCTGCGTAAATCCGCGAACACGCGTCAAACCATGTAACTCTCCGCTTTGTTCGTATCGATAAACGGTACCGAATTCTGCCAAACGCAAGGGAAGATCTTTGTAGGAACGTGGAGATGATTTATAAATTTCACAATGATGCGGACAATTCATGGGTTTAAGAAAAAACTCTTCGCCTTCCTGCGGTGTGGCAATCGGCTGAAAAGAATCTTTTCCGTATTTCTCATAATGTCCGCTGGTGATGTATAAATTTTTGTTCCCTATATGAGGAGATACAACCGGCAAATAACCCGCCTGCTGCTGCGCCTTTTTCATAAAATCAATCAATCTTTCACGCAAGGCGGCGCCTTTCGGTAACCACAAGGGCAAACCCATTCCCACTTTTTCTGAAAAATGAAATAATTCCAGTTCCTTTCCTAACTTGCGATGATCGCGTTTCTTGGCTTCTTCCAGCAAGTGAAGATATTCTTTCAATTCTTTTTCTTTCGGAAAAGTAATTCCATAAATGCGTGTCAGCATTTTATTTTTCTCATCACCTCTCCAATATGCACCTGCCAAGGCGGTTAATTTTATTGCTTTGATAAAAGAAGTATCTGGGAGATGTGGCCCACGACACAAATCCGTAAAATTTCCTTGTGAATAAAATGTGATTTGGCCATCCTCCAAACCTTCGAGTAATTCCAGTTTGTACTGATCCTTCTTTTCCCGGAAATAAGCGATCGCCTCATTCTTTGAAATTTCTTTACGTATGTATACTGAATTTGTTTTGGCAAGCTCCAGCATCTTCTGTTCAATCTTAGGCAGATCATCAGATGAAATGGACTGACCATTGAAATCCACGTCGTAATAAAAGCCGTTTTCAATTGCAGGACCTATTCCGAATTTCGTTCCCGGATACAAGGCTTCCAGCGCCTCTGCCATTAAGTGCGCGGAGGAATGCCACATGGTAGATTTTCCGTCTGTATCGTTCCAGGTAAGCAGTTGCAATGTGCAATCCTCATTCAAAGGACGGCTCGCGTCAATCACCTGACCGTTTACTTTTGCAGATAAAACGTTTCGTGCTAATCCCTCGCTGATGGACCTTGCCACTTCAAGTGATGTGGTTCCTTTCGCGTATTCGCGCAGTGAACCATCGGGTAATGTTACTTTAATCATTTTTTTTCCTGCATACAAACGCAGGATTTTAATTTAGGTCAAAGATAAAGAAATTGAATGGTGATTTTAAAAATCAGAATTGATTTTTTAAAAAAACATTGCAAAGCTGAATATAGACGAGATAACCTGTAATTTAGCAGCAGCTTGGCTTGAATTTCAAAAGTATGCCACTTAAAATTTCCGTCATTACGCCATCATTCAATCAGGGTTCTTTTCTGGAAGAAACAATTCTTTCCGTGCACCGCCAAACCTATCCCAATTTTGAACATGTTGTAATTGACGGAGGTAGCACCGATAATTCGCTTGAGATAATTCAAAAACATCAGGATAAATTTTCATATTGGGTTTCAGAACCTGATAAAGGCCAATCGGATGCAATCAACAAAGGAATTAAAGAATCGACAGGTGAAATTATTATCTGGATCAACAGTGATGATCTTTTGGAACCGGATGCTTTATCAAAAGCCGCAACCTGTTTCGAAAAAAATCCTTCCGCTCTACTCATCCATGGCAAATCAGTTTTGTTTGGAAATGGAAAAAAACCAAAAATTATTGGGGATTTAAAAAAAGATATGAATTCCCGCTATCTTGCATATATCCCTTTTCCACAGCCTTCAAGTTTTTTTCGCCGTTCTTTGATTAACACAACCGGACCACTTGACATAGCGCTTCATTATGGTATGGATTACGAATTGCTTGTAAGAGCGGCGCTTACGGGTGAGCTACTTTATTGTAATGAAATTTTTTCGCGTTACCGTTTGCATCCGAAAGCCAAAACTAATCATTCGCTTGAATTTGTTCGGGAGTGGAACACCACATTTTCAAAACTGCTTCGCTCCTTTTCATTTACAAATGAATGGATTACTTCACTGAAAGCCAAAGGATTTTATACGGAAGGAAATGATACTTTTTTAATTCGAAAAAATTTCACGAAAGAAGAGATCAAAAAATCCGTTCTATATCACTTGCTGATTCAGGCACATTATCACTACAACGCCGGAAAGGCAGAACCGGTGAAACAACTTTGCGAATTAATTCAAACACTTTCTTCGGATTTTTATCAGGAAAATAAATTATTCAACTTGAAACTAAAAAATAAATTGTTAAGCAGAAATACAATAGAATTTTTAAGAAAATTCACACGTAATTGAGTTACCTGCTTAGTAATTCTTCCGCGTTTTTCAGCGCCGCCTTGCCCGGATCTCCTGCACTTAACATTTTGGCAATCTCTGTTATTCGCTCTTTTTTTACTAACTCCTTTATAAACGTTGTTGTTTTGTTTCCTTCTTCTTTTTTAAAGACAAACAAATGGTGATTGCCTCTCGATGCAATCTGCGGCAAATGCGTAATAGAAATAACCTGCATTCCGGAGCTCATTTCTTCGAGCATCTCCCCTATTTTCGCTCCGGTTTCGCCGGAAACACCGGTATCAATTTCATCAAAAATAATTGAAGGCAGCGAGGTCAGGCTGGCAATCATAGCTTTGATTGCCAACATTAATCGCGACAATTCTCCACCAGAAGCAACTTTATGCAATTCCCTGAATTCAGCCCCGGCATTTGCGCAAAATAAAAAACGAATTTTATCGATTCCTGAGTGATCAGGCACAGCTAAAGCTTCAATTTCAATCTTAAAACGGGCGTTCGGAATTTTAAGTCGTGAAAGTGTCTGAGCAATATTTTTTTCAAACAAGGGAGATTTTTTATGGCGTTGGGACGAAATCTCCTTCGCCAGTAACATAACCTGAACATGAATTTGTGAAACTTCTTTTTCAAGTTTTTCAATATCGACATCAATAGATTCTGCGTTCTGTAAAAATGATTCGAATTCAGCCTGAACGGCTAATAATTCATTATCTGTTTTTACTCCGTGCTTTTTCAATAAACGATTCAGTTTATCCAGTGTATCGGTAAGTTCATTTAACTTTTCGGGATGAGAATTAATTTTGTCAGCACCTGACTGAACATCGGAAGAAAATGACTTAAGTTCAATTACCAGTGAATTCACCTGTGAAAACAGATCTTCATACATTTTACCAAACCGTACAAGCGATTGAAGTTGTTTTTTAACGTGATTAAGCTGACTTAATATTCCGCTTTCAGGATTTTCAACTGTTTCTGCAACGTTAATTAAATTTCCACGAATAAATTCTGCGTTTTCAAGCTGCTCAGATTCCCTCTCCAATTTCTCCTGATCTCCACCTTTTAAATCCAAGTCCTTCAACTCATCCAGCTGAAACCTATAGTAATCCTGATCCTTTTTTAATTGCTGCTGACGTGCGCGAAGCGCCGTTAAGGCATTTTGCTTTTCATGATACAACGAAAACACTTTTTTATAGTCTGTAACAGAATTCATCAATCCTGAAAAAGCATCCAGGACCTCTGTTCTGAATTGAGATTTATTTAAAAACAAATTTTCGTGCTGAGAATGAATATCGATCAATTGTTCGCCAAGCGCTCGTAGCGTATTAAGATTTACGGGGGTATCATTGATAAATGCTCTTGATTTTCCCTCTGCAGTAACTTCGCGTCGTAAACGAGATTCATCCGAATAGTCAAGCTCATGCGCATCAAAAAATATT
>OMJH01000216.1 GCA_900299295.1 Bacteroidota bacterium | reverse complement strand
CCCGCAACTCCAGTTGCGCCGGTTGGGCCTGTCGGTCCTGGAGTAGAATTTCCTGCGGTTTCAGCGTATAACGCATACGGTACGGAAATCATTTCTGTTACACCTGCACTTACATAATTCGATCCTCCGTTGATATCGATGTCAACGGAAAAGAAATGAGACGCAGTTCCCCAGGAAATTGCACTGAAAATTCCGGTGATTGGATTTCCCTTTCCAATTTGAACAGTATATAAACCAAATTGATTGGTTGTAGCAGTAAAAGTTTCCTGATAATCAATAGGACCGTTTGGAGTTGTGTTATGAATAGTAATACGTAGTCCCAGATTCTGATTACTTAAGGGATTACCTGAAGCGTCACGGGCAACCCCCTGATAATTGATCGCCTGCGGTACCTGTGCAAACAAACCTGTGCAGAACGTGAGCAGAATTAAGATAAAAAAGTTTTTCATGCGCTAGTGTAATAAAGTGAGTGGTAAAATAATTTGATTGGATTGTCCCACCGAGGTACTTTGGATTTTCAAAAAATAAATTCCATTGCTGAGATTTGATAAATCTACATCCAGTCCGCTGAATTCATTCTGTGAAAAATAGTTGGTTGTTATTTTCTCTCCTGAAATACTAAAAAGCTCAATTTGCTGAATGTGGTAACCACCGGTTTGAATGTGGAATTTGCCGATTGAGGGATTGGGGTAAACTGAAATTTCAGAAATTTTATCGTGGTGAGTTCCTGTTGAAATTATCGGGTTGCATTGTTGAAATCCCTGCGTTAAAAAAAAGGAATTTCCGTTCACTGTTTCCACTGCTGTCATTTCTCCAATGGTAAATGAATTTGAAAAGCTTGAATTCAACAAATAATTTCCTCCGGAAGCTAATACATAGGGTGAAATAGTTTGGGATTTAATATAAATAAAAGCCCATAAAAAAAATAAAACAAAAGTTATTCGCTTTAATCCGAACATTATTCAAATATAAAAAAAGTCATCTATTCTTAAAATACTTTCTACTCTGCGTTTTCTTGTAACTTTGAAGTCGATGCGCAAAATATCGGCCGTAATCATAACCTACAATGAAGAGCGCAATATTGAGCGTTGTCTTACTTCCCTGCAAGGTGTGGCAGATGAAATTGTTGTGGTTGATTCTTTCAGCAAGGATAAAACAAAGGAAATTTGTTCACGTTATGACGTTAAATTTGTTGAACATGCTTTTGAAGGACATATTCAGCAAAAGAACTGGGCAGTAACTCAAGCCACAAATTCATTTGTGTTATCGCTTGATGCAGATGAGGCCTTGGATGATGTTTTGAAAGCTTCTATTCTCGAGGTAAAAAATAGCGGAACAAAGGATGGTTATTACATGAACAGGCTCACCAATTATTGCGGGCATTGGGTTAAGCATTGCGGGTGGTATCCGGATAAAAAGTTGCGTTTATGGGAATCAGCTAAAGGATGCTGGAAGGGAATCAATCCCCACGATAAATACGAATTGTATGAAGGAGATATGGCAACCGGGCATTTAAGCGGTGATATATTGCACTATAGTTATTATTCAGTTGAGGATCATTACAAGCAGGTAAATTATTTTACAGACATCGCTTCGAAGGCCTATTTTGAAAAGGGCAGGAAAGCTCCGATTTATAAATTGGTTGTTAACCCAATTGCTAAATTCATTGATCATTACATTTTGAAGCTCGGTTTTTTGGATGGAATTTCCGGATATCGTATTTCACGAATTTCGGCTTATGCTACTTATTTAAAATATATGAAGCTTCGAAAACTCTGGCAATCAGATAATGCATAATAAAGTAAATCATATTTTATTAAGCCGCACCGACAGTATAGGAGATGTTGTGCTTACCTTGCCTATGGCCGGCATTATAAAAAATTATCTGCCGGATTGTAAAATTTCTTTTATGGGCAGAGAGTACACACGTGCAGTTGTCAGCTTATCCAAATTTGTTGATGATTTTATTTCAATGGAGGAACTTCATCAGCAAAATATCAGTGAACAAATTAATTACATCAAAACAAAAAAAATTGATGCCGTTGTTCATGTTTTTCCAAATATTGAAATTTCAAAATTAATGAAAAGGGCTTCCGTTCCATTGCGAATTGGCACCTACGGAAGATTGCATCATTGGTTTAATTGCAATCGATTAATCCGTTTGTCTCGCCGCAACTCTGAATTACATGAAGCCCAACTCAATATTAAATTGCTATCAGGTTTAGGGCTGAGAACTGAGTTTAATTTACTTGATATTCATAATTTTTATGGGTTCACGAATATTTCTGAATTAAAGGAAGAATTTCATGGATTAATTAACGCAACAAAACGTAACATCATTTTACATCCTAAATCGAAAGGAAGCGCCAGAGAGTGGGGGTTGGCAAATTATGAAATTTTGATTAATGAGTTGCCAAAAGAAAAGTATCAGTTATTTTTTTCAGGTACAAAAGAGGAGGGAGATACTTTTTTGAATATTAAACAAAAGTATCCTGATGTAATTGATATCACAGGCAGAATGAATTTATCGCAATTTATTGCTTTTATAAATGCATGTGATGGTTTAGTTGCAGCAAGTACCGGACCCTTACACATTGCTTCGGCCCTTGGAAAAAAAGCGATTGGTATTTTTGCCCCGATGCGGCCAATTCATCCGGGAAGATGGAAGCCCGTCGGGATGAATGCCACGTCATTGGTAATAAACAAAAATTGTTCAGATTGTAAAAAGGGTGGAGCCTGCATCTGCATTGAATCTGTATCAGCAATTGATGTAGTGAAGGAATTGGAATCTTTATGAAAAAAATATTTTATTTAATCTATTCTTACTTCCTTTTTAGCAATGTGAAATTGATGTTCTTATTGTCAATGGGCTTTGTATTACCTCTTACGGCTCAAGACGATTCAGCCTATGCAAAAGTTGTCGGAAAAATGAGTGATGTAATGTGGAAAGGAGATCTTGAAGGAAAGATTCTTGTTGACACCCTGCTTAGCTATGATTCCATGTATGGCTTAGGACCCTGCGAAAATCTTTCCGGTGAAATTCTAGTGTGGGAAGGCAATATGTTTATTTCATCTGTTAAAAACGACAAGGAGGTTAAGGTGGAGAAAAAAAATAATGTAAAGGCGCCTTTTTTTGCGTATTCTCTTTGTAAAAAGTGGAATTCAATTTACGTTTCTGATTCAATAATAACAATGGAACAATTGGAATTGTTTATTGATAAAAATACAGTATCATTTGCTCAGCCATTTTTATTTAAAATTTTTGCTGAGGTTGATTCCGCTTCCGTTCATGTGGTGAATTTGCCACCTAATAGTAAAGTAAGTTCACCCGATGATGCACACAAGGGCCGCAAAAGTTACCGGGTAAAAAATGAAGAAGTTTTGATTTTGGGATTTTTTTCTAAAAATCATAAAACAATTTTCACTCACCACGACACTTTTCTTCATTTACATTTAATGACACTATCCCAGCAAATTATGGGTCATCTCGATGAATGCTACTTTAAGAAAGGATCCGTCAAACTTTTAATTCCGGCCCAAGAATAGTTTATTGGTGTATTTTTGCGGGTTGACCTGCAAAAGAAATAAGGCTGAAAAAAAAGCAAATAAGGTTACACCGGCTTGTGTTTCAAGAGTATCCTCCGTAAAAAAAGAAAGTATTGAAATGATGTAAACCGGGAAAAATAAAACATGTAGTCGTTTCTTGTAAAAAAAAGGTACAATTAAAACCAAAAACAATGAAATAAATCCGATAATACCATGGGAAACTAAAGTTTCAAGGAATTGATTATGCGCTCGTTTTCTGTCAACTTTTGTTTTTAGCACTGAATTATTTCTTTCATACATCCGGTTGAATTCGAGCTGTACGTCTCCAGTGCCAACTCCAATCAGCCAGTTTTCTTTTATTATTCGGATTGCAGTTTTCCAATATTCTAACCGTACAATCATCGAATGATCGCGCATTGACTTATTCTCAATAAAATCGTTCATTTCCCAGGTTGCTTCGTAAATGCGTTGTTTTATGGGGGATGCTTTTGCTAATTTATAATTAGTAATTCCATTTTCAATATTCCGAATGTCTTCGTTACTTAATTTACTAAAATCATCTTCATCTTTGCGAAGCCCTTTGCTTGTCATATAACGAATTAAAGTAAACCGCAAGGGATTTCCATTTTTATCCACGCCGTCAAAATTTAAATTACTTTTTTTGTTCCAGCTTGCTTGAATTTCCTCATAAGCATTATATCGCCATACAAAATAACCGTTTTCACGTGCCAGATTGGACTCGTGGTAGTATAAATCCCTGTGACTTGTCCAAAGTTCAAGTTTTTCATTTTGATTTTGTATTGGGGTAAAAAAATCACGGTATACCTGATAACCGTAAATTCCGATTCCTGCAATACCAAGGATTAAAACTAAAAAAATGGAAAGTTTAAGCTTTAGGTTTTTGAATGTCAGGAAAAAATAAATGGAGTAACCAATCAGTAAAATCAGCAGCAGTACAATTCCGGTTAATGAGCTAAGTATGAAAAGAAAAAATACCAGCCAAATACTGATTAGAGCGAATGCAATTTTGATAATTTTATTTTCAGTTTCCCCATAAAACCATAAACTGAGAAAAATACCGAAGACAATGTGCATAGAAAATCGAATGTGTGAAAAAAACCTTGACAAGTTCCTTACATCATTCACTGAAGTTTTTTTCCAACCTAAATAGAAAAAAAGACTCCACAAACTAGCAGCAAGTAATGCAAATAAGTAAATTTTTAAAAGATTACTTAGTTCCTGATTTGATAAGGGCCTTGTAGAGCTAAATATTAAGGGCAGCGCCAAAATCGGCAGTTTTATTTTAATATCGTCTACACCACTGGTTAAATTTTCTGTCCATAATAAACCCAGCAAATGCAATCCAAAAAAAAGGAAATAAGGCCAGGCAATTTTTTGGGTTTTAATCTGATTAAATTTTTCAGAAAAGTTTCTTTCTAAAATCCAGTTTGCCGAGATAATAATTTGTCCGATAGAAATGAAAATTGCGCCCAGTGATAAACCCACCACAAGTACAGTTAGTCCGAAAAGAAAAATTTGTCGGTGAAGTGCTTGTGAAAACATGTATCAAATAACGTAAGCCGAGCGAGGTTTATTATGAAGAATCAAAGATTATAGTTAAAAATGAATTTGTGGAAAAATTCAACGTTTAATGTGTTTCATTTTTCGTTCGGCACTCATTACCTTATCTTTTAATTCATTCTTAAATTCGGAAATTTTTTTCAATAAATCGGGTTGCTGACATCCAATAATCTGGGCTGCAAGAATTCCTGCATTTTGGGCCGCATTCACGGCAACTGTAGCAACCGGAACGCCATTAGGCATTTGTACAATCGATAGCAATGAATCCCATCCATCAATGGAGTTAGAGGATTTAACCGGAACACCAATTACAGGAAGGGGCGTAAGAGATGCAACCATTCCTGGTAAATGAGCGGCACCGCCGGCGCCTGCAATGATGACTTTTAAACCGTTTTTGGCAGCGGTGGTTGCATATGCAAACATTCTTTCCGGAGTGCGATGCGCACTTACAATTTTAACCTCATGTTCAATTCCGAATTTTTCAAGAATTTCGGAAGCAGCTTTCATTACTTCCATATCGGATGTGCTTCCCATGATAATTCCAACAACAGGTTTTTTTTTCATTTTTGTTAATACTTAACTTACTACTTTAAGAATATCTTTAATCTTTTTCGCCTTTTGCTTAGCAATTTCCATATTTTCATCAACGATTGTAATGTGTCCCATTTTACGGAATGGTTTTGTTTTCGCCTTCCCATAAAGATGAACATGGACCCCCTTCATTTCCAATACTTGATCCAGACCTTTATATTTTGCCTCACCTTCATGCCCTTTTTCACCTAATAAGTTAATCATTACGCCCGGCAAAATGCTATCGGTATTTCCTAAAGGAAGTCCGGTTATTGCTCGCAGATGTTGTTCAAATTGTGAAATGTTATTTGCTTCAATAGTATGATGCCCGCTGTTATGTGGACGGGGAGCTACCTCATTAACCATCAGCCTACCGTCCTTGCATAAAAAAAGCTCAACGGCAAGAAGCCCAACTAGGTTCATTTTTTCAGCTGTTAATTTTGCAATGGAATACGCCTCTAGTTCAATGCTTTTTTTTATTCGAGCCGGTGAAAATAAAAATTCAACGAGGTTGGCTTCCGAATTAAATTCACATTCAACCACAGGAAAGCAACGCATTTCACCTGCCTCATTGCGTGCTACCAAAACGGAAATTTCTTTTTCAAAATCTACTAGTCGTTCTAAAATACTGGGTGAATCAAAAGCCTTTTCAATGGATAATTTGTCTGACAGTTTTTGAACTCCTTTTCCATCGTATCCACCTTTTCTTAGTTTTTGAAAAAAGGGAAAGTAATCAGCATATCGCTCAATCTGACTCTTACTTTCAATAAGAAAAAAATCAGGTGTCGGAATTTCATTACGTTGATAAAACATCTTTTGTAAGCCTTTGTCCTGAATGGTTTCAATAACTTCCGGTTGTGGAAATACTTTTTTTCCTTCGTCTCTCAGTTTTTTCAACGCATTCACATTAACGTGTTCAATTTCTATGGTTATTATATCTGCTTTTTTCCCAAATTCGTAAACACTTTCTTCATCCATAAGATTTCCGCAAACAAATCGGGAAACTAAATTTTTACACGGTGCTTGTTCATCGGGATCCATTACCCAGATTGTCAGGTTGAGGTCGATAGCCGATTGTAATAGCATTCTTCCCAATTGCCCCCCACCCAGCATTGCTATTTTTTGTCGTGAAGGGTTAAACGGTTTCATAATGCAAACCTACATTTTTTATTTGTGACCTTTCAGATCATTTTATCAAATTTATTTAAATCAGCGCTCCGTTTCTCACAGTTAAAATACTAGAAAGATTTTCGTAGATAATTGTACCTTTGATGCAGCCTATGACAACAACAATCGGTAAAATTCAATTAAAGGACAAGGTTTTCAGGCCGTATTTATCCGAAGAGATTATTTTTTCTGCTGTTGCTGAAATGGCAGAAAAAATGAATCACGAATTAAGAGATAAAAATCCCTTGTTTATCGTTGTTCTTAACGGCTCTTTTATGTTTGCTTCCGATTTGTTGAGGCGAATTTCTATTCCTTGCGCTATTTCTTTTATCAAACTATCATCTTATGAGGGAACAAGTTCTTCAGGCAGTGTAAATCAGTTAATTGGTTTAAATGAAAACGTAAAAAACAGAACGGTTGTAATAATTGAGGATATTGTGGATTCAGGAAACACAATTGAGCGTATTTATCAAATTCTTCATGAACTTGAAGTTGGTGAAGTAAAAACAGCAACACTTCTTTTTAAACCGGATGCCTATAAAAAGCAATTTGCAATTGATTATTCGGGATTAAAAATTCCCAATGATTTTGTGGTAGGATACGGTTTGGATTATGACGGTTTTGGGAGAAATTTACCGTCAATTTATGTTTTGGACTCGGAATAATTTTTTTAATTTCGATTTATAAATCTAACTTATGAGAAACATTGTGATTTTTGGCCCTCCCGGTTCCGGGAAAGGAACCCAATCTGTTCTTTTAGCAGAAAAATACGGATTAATTCATCTTTCAACAGGTGATCTTTTGCGTAAGGAAATCGCTGATAATTCATCGTTGGGACTTCAGGCAAAATCCATTATGGAACGTGGAGAGCTTGTTTCTGATGAAATAGTTATTGGAATGATAGAAAATAAACTGTCTTCAAATCCAAATGCCAATGGATTTATTTTTGACGGGTTTCCAAGAACCACTGTACAAGCAACTGCTTTGGATAACTTGCTGCAAACGCATAATACTTCCATTGAAATGACGCTTTCACTAGAAGTCAGCAATGAGGAGTTGGTAAAGCGACTTTTGGTACGGGGACAAAATTCAGGACGGGCTGATGACCGTGATGAATCAGTCATTTCGAACCGTATTAATGAATATGAATTAAAAACTTCGCCATTGGTAAACTATTATAAGGAGCATAATAAATTTCATCAGGTAGACGGAATCGGAGAAATGGATGTAGTATTTAACCGACTTTGCACCGAAATGGAGAACAGCGCACAACCAACATTACGTCCGGCTGTTGTTCCGGTAGAGCTTGTTCCGCAAAAAGTGGAGAAAAAGTCACATAAGCCGGACAAAAAGCAAATTAAAAGTTCAAAAAAAGCAACAGTTACGAAAAATAAGACGTCAACTTCGAATAAAAAGAAAACCACTTCAGTTAAAAAGAAAACAGTAAAACCGCTAAAGAAAAAAGGGGTAAAAAAGAAAACGCTTAAACCCACAAAGAAAAAAGTAGTAAAAAAAGCGAAAACTGTTAAGGCCAAAAAAGTTAAAGTTGTTGTAAAAAAGAAATTTAAACCGGTTGCAAGGAAAAAAAAGAATATTTCGGTAAAGAAAAAATCTAAACCAATTGTAAAGACAAGGACCAAGACAGCAGATAATAAGAAGGTTAGGTCAACTGCAAAGCAAAAAATAAAAGTCGGAAATAAGAAAAAATCGAGTTCTTCCTCTAAAAAGCCAACAAAGAAAAAAGTGGCAAGAAGATTCGGAAAATAATAATTTATAACCAGATTTTTCCAAACTAAAAATATCGGGGAGCAATTGCTTCCCGATTTTGTTTCCTGACAATCCTTTTACTTTGTGTAATTTCGTGCTTTGAAAAATGGAAAATAACTTTGTTGATTACGTAAAAATATGTTGCCGCTCGGGTAAAGGTGGGGCAGGTGCTATACATTTCAGGAGAGAGAAATTTATTGCCAAGGGAGGGCCGGATGGCGGTGATGGCGGCAGGGGTGGACATATTATTTTGCGTGGAAACAAGCAGCACTGGACATTATTGCATTTAAAATACCGCAAACATGTAATTGCTGAAGGTGGAGAAAATGGTCAGGGAAAAAATTGTTCCGGAAAATTTGGGAAGGACGTAATGTTGGATGTACCCTTGGGGACCATTGCAAAAAATGCAGATACCGGCGAAATTTTATTTGAAATTCAGGAGGATGGGGAAGAGAAAATTTTGTTGCCCGGAGGACGAGGGGGACTGGGCAATGCACATTTTAAAACCGCTACACGACAAACCCCACGTTTTGCGCAACCAGGTGAGCCGGGAGGCGAACAGTGGATGATTCTTGAATTGAAAATTCTTGCAGATGTGGGCCTGGTCGGTTTTCCAAATGCAGGAAAGTCCACGTTGCTTTCAGTAATTAGTGCAGCAAAACCGGAAATTGCAAATTATCCTTTTACTACACTCGTTCCGAATTTGGGTATTGTTAATTATCGCGACTATCGATCTTTTGTTTTAGCAGATATTCCAGGAATTATTGAAGGAGCCCACAAGGGCAAAGGTCTCGGGTTGCGTTTTTTAAGGCACATTGAAAGAAATTCTGTTTTACTTTTTTTGGTGAGTGCTGATTCAAAAGATATTGTAGATGAATACAAGATTCTTTTGAAGGAATTAAAAATGTATAACCCCGAATTGCTTCAGAAAAAAAGGTTACTGGGAATTTCCAAATCAGATTTATTAGATGACGAGCTAGAAAACGCGCTGAGAAAAGATTGCAATAAGCGTTTAAAAGGTGTGAATAAAATACCAATGGTATTTTTTTCATCGCAAACAGGCAAAGGAGTAGCGGAGCTAAAAGACATGGTCTGGCAGGCGCTTAATTATCCCTATTAATTATTTCCTTTTTTTGCCAAAACTACATTCTGTATATTGCTGCCAAACATCAAATCGCTGCTGAAAAATTTTTTCTGCTTCCATTTTGCACTTTCAAAAAAAAGAATGTCTTCCATGCTAAGTGCTTGTAGGTGCTCAGTAATTTCTTTTTGTGAAAGATGGACTTCTATGGGTGCATACATTGCATCAAGAAGAGAAACTTCATGATTTTGAAAAATTCCTGTTGCAGTTACAAATGCCTTTGACCAAGAGTAAGGAATTATTTTACCCAGATTACGATAACTGAAATGAATAAATTTTCCAACCGGTGCAAATTTCCCATACAACATTAAATAGATTGTTCCTCCGGGTTTACAAACTCTTACCATTTCTTCAATTCCTTTTTTCCAATCTGTTGTATGGTGCATAACGCCGTGCGAATGAACGTAGTCAAAGTAGTTGTTTTGGTAAGGTAATTCAAGCACGTTTCCGGTTATCAATTTGGGTTGTACAGGGTGATTTTTTAATCTTTCCGCTACACTAATTTTCCAATTCGGATTTAAATCAATTCCATGAACTTCAGCGGCATTGCTCTGACAAAAAAGTTCTACAGCCCAGGCTGTTCCACCAAAACCGCAATCAAGAATTTTTTTGCAATCAAAATAATCTTTTTTGATTCCAAGAGTGGTTAAATAGTCATTTATTGTTTTATCAATTTCAATGTGCGGATGAATATCTTCATATAGTTTAGCCGTCTTTGTTTCTATTGAATTCATTTTTTTGAATTTGAATCTTTTTTTAGGGTATCCAATTCCTGCTTCAATAATGCAATTTCCTGGGCAAGAATTTTAGTTTTGCTTTGAAGTTTCGAAACGACAACCGACAGATGAAGCAGATAAATTAAAATGGCAAAAATGGCTGCTGTAAAAACAATATTTGGAGGGGCAACAACACCTAAAAGATTTGCAAAAAAATCAAGCCCTTTTCTCCAAACAGAAAAGATGAGCAGAATTCCGGTGCAAATAATCCAGATGATTGCATATTCTTCTCGTAATTTACCTTTTATAATCAGGTAACCGATATACGTCAAAAACAACAGACTAACTATAACTGCAATGATTTGTATTTTTTCCATATTGATTAAGCGATTTTTCGGCAAGATGTGAATATAACAGCCAAGGTTACTTTTAGCAAATAATAAACAGATGCAAATGTACTAATGCTTGATTTCCCTCCTTGTCGGGAACGCATTTCAACCGGGAGCTCACCCACACGCAGCTTTAGTTTATAATAAATTATTAATGCTTCCGGTTCAGGATATTCGTCAGGATAAATTTCGCTGATTGCGAGAATAGCTTTTTTATTTAATAAACGAAAGCCGGATGTGCTGTCAGTTATTTTTTGTCCGGTTATCAATTTATGGATCCAAGAAAAATAGCGAATTCCAAATCTTCTTAACCTCGTGCTTTGAAAACCTTTCCCTAATAAGTAACGCGAACCAATTACTACATCATATTGTTGCTTTTGTGAGAAGTGGATTAATTCAATTATTTTTTCTGCAGGATGTTGCCCATCACCATCTACTTGTATGGCAAAGTCATAATTATATTTTTTTGCAAACATCAAGCCTGTCTGAACTGCGCCACCAATTCCTAAATTGGTTGGCAAATGAATCGCCACGCAGGGTAGTTTAGCTAATATTTCTGCGGTTCGGTCGGTGGAATTGTCATTTATCACTACAGCTTGAATACGGTAATTTGTTGTTAAAGTCAATCGCTGAATCTCATCGATTACTGATGCAATGGAAGCCTCTTCATTGTATGCCGGAATTACGACTGCTATTGATAATGGCATAATATACAAACTTAGGCATTATAAGTAATTTATAAAAAAGTGCTTAATTGACTTCCAATGAAAAATTTTTAAAAAATATTTTTTTGATGTGTATTTTTTTGTAACTTCAAATCAGGTTAATCAATCATCTTTTTTTTGGATTAGAATTTAAGATGAAAATTTACCAATGTCTTTAGAAATTAGATTGTAAATAACATGACCTCCGCCACTGAAGCTATTAACACACAAGAAGTTTTACACCGTTTTTTTGGATTTGATTCTTTTAAAGGAGAACAGGAAAAAATCATTCAAAGCGTTTTATCCGGACATGATACGTTTGTAATTATGCCCACCGGTGGAGGTAAATCCTTATGCTACCAATTACCTGCAATTGTTTGCGAAGGCACCGCTATCATCGTTTCTCCTTTAATTGCATTGATGAAAAATCAGGTGGACGCGATTAGAGGTTTTAGCAGTGAGAATGGTGTTGCTCACTTTTTAAATTCCTCCCTTTCCAAAAGCGAGATTCAACAAGTTAAAAGCGATGTTTTGAGCGGAAAAACCAAGCTTCTTTATGTGGCTCCTGAGTCTTTAACTAAAGAGGACAATGTAAAATTCTTCACTGAGTTTAAAATCTCCTTTTTTGCAATTGATGAAGCACATTGTATTTCAGAGTGGGGGCACGATTTTCGTCCTGAATACCGACGGTTAAGACCAATTATTGAACGAATCGGTAAGGTGCCAATTATTGCTTTAACCGCAACGGCCACTCCAAAAGTCCAACAGGACATTCAGAAAAATTTAGGAATGCTTAACGCGAATGTTTTTAAGTCTTCATTCAACAGGCCCAATTTATATTACGAGATAAGGCCAAAGGTGCAGGTGATAAAGGAGATTATTAAATACATTCGTCAACACGAAGGCAAATCGGGAATTGTATATTGCTTGTCACGTAAAAAAGTAGAGGAACTAGCGGAAACATTGAAAGTCAACGGAATTAAGGCCTTGCCTTACCACGCAGGTTTGGAGGCTAAAGAGCGGGCACGTACACAGGATATGTTTCTGATGGAAGAAATTGATGTTATTGTGGCAACAATTGCATTTGGGATGGGAATTGATAAACCGGATGTTCGTTTCGTTATTCATCATGATATCCCGAAATCGCTGGAGAGTTATTATCAGGAGACAGGCCGGGCCGGTAGAGATGGTGGAGAGGGAAATTGTATTACATTTTACAGTTATGACGACATTGCCAAACTGGAGAAATTCATGAAAGGCAAACCGGTCGCCGAACAGGAAATTGGAAAGCAATTATTAACGGAAACGGTTTCTTTCGCCGAAACATCCTCCTGCAGGAGAAAATTTATTCTGCATTATTTCGGAGAATCATTTATTGAAACTGAATGTAACTCAAATTGTGATAATTGCAGATCCCCAAAACAAAAGTTTGAAGCAATGGATGATGTTTCATTGGTTTTAGAATGCGTTTTAGCAATTAAAGAAAAGCATAAAGTGAAGGATGTTATTAATGTTTTGCTGGGTGAATTGACAACTACATCTAAATCGTACAAACATAATCAGCTGGATGTTTTTGGGAAAGGTGCAGAAGAGGATAAAGATGTAAAGTTTTGGAATGCTGTAATCCGGCAATCCTTAGTTTCCGGATTTCTCACAAAGGATATTGAAAATTATGGTTTATTAAAACTAACTTCTGACGGAAAGGAATTTTTGAAAAAACCTACCTCCGTTTTTTTAACTCGCGACCATGATTATTCTAATCTTTCCAAAGATGATGGCGATATTGACGTTTCGGTTAGAACCGGCGGTTCAGGTGCATTGGATGCAACCTTATATAGTCTGTTAAAAGATCTTGTACGCCAGACCGCCAAGGCAAAAAAATTGCCTCCCTATGTTATTTTTTCGGAGGTTTCGCTTGAGGAAATGTCAATTCAGTACCCAATTACAGTTGACGAGTTAACAAAAATAAACGGAGTCGGTTCAGGAAAAGCAACCAAATATGGCAAGCCATTTATCGAGTTAATAAAAAAATACGTTGAGGAAAATGAAATAGAGCGGCCGATGGACATGGTGGTGAAAAGTGTTGTGAATAAATCGGGTTTAAAAGTGGCAATAATACAAGCTATCGACAGAAAAATTAATTTGGAAGATTTTGCCAGCAGCAAAGGTGTTGCTTTTGGGGATCTTTTATGTGAACTTGAAACAATTGTAGGTTCGGGAACAAAAATCAACATCAATTATTTCATTAATGAAACGATTGACGAAGAAAAGCAACAGGAAGTTTATGATTTCCTTAAAGATTCCCAGGAGGATTCAGTGGCAGAGGCCTTGAAAAAACTTGGTGAAGACGATTTTTCGGAAAATGAGATACGCTTGATGCGAATGAAATTTATTTCAGAATTTGGAAATTGATTAGTCGGTGAAATTAATTTGTGTTGAAGGAAATATCGGTTCGGGAAAAACCACATTGGCAAAAAAACTTTCAGAACGGCTGAATTTTAATTTTATCGGCGAAGAGTTTGAGGAAAATCCCTTTCTACCTTTATTTTATGCAAAGCCTGAAGAATTTGCTTTTCCGCTTGAGTTTTCATTTTTGCTTGACAGAGCACGACAGTTGAAGCGGCTTGATCCTTGTTTCAATTATGTTTCAGACTATTTAATTCAGAAATCTTTATGGTTTGCTTCCACAAATTTAAAATCCTCAGACCTTAAGGCCTATTCAGATTTATTTCCAAAAGTAGCTTCAATTACCCCAGAACCAACCTTAGTGGTATTTTTACATCTGCCGCTGAAACTGGTCAAAGCAAATATTATTTCCAGAGGAAGGGATTATGAAAAGGAAATTAATGAGGATTATTTACATTCATTAAACGAAAAATACCTATCAGAGGCCGTGCAGATTGGTAAAAAAACAAATGTGCTGAACTTTGTTTTAGCTTCAAATTCAGCTGAAACCTATGATCTTGTAGCAGAGAAGGTGTTTCATTTTATGGAGAATCTTCCACTAACGGTTTCTGGAATTCAAGAATTTAAGGTAGGTTAGAGATTTTCACACTATATGTTGGAAAATCTACTAAAAATCAGGTGTTTAAAGTTTTCTTATTAAAAAACTTTAATTAATATTGCACCAAGTTTTATAGAAAATTAAAAATCAAAATAATGAATTCTTTAACCTTAAAATCTTTTACGATTTTGTTGGGAGCCGCCGTTGTGGTGAGCTCTTGTGACGGCTTAAAAAAAATGATTAAGAATCAAAACAAAATTTCTTATGAAGTAAAGCCAAACCCGCTAGAAATGCATGGCGACAGTGTAGCTGTAACTGTTTCAGGTAAATATCCGGCAAAGTTATTTGCAAAAAAAGCTGTTGTTACAGTTACTCCCACAATTACTTCAGGTTCTACCGAGGTTGCCTTGAAACAAGTTGTTTTGGTAGGGGAAAAAGCAAAAGGTTCCGGACAAAAAATCAGCTACTCTAAAGGTGGTACTTTCAGTTATACCGATAAAATTGCGTATAAACCTGAGATTAAAAACGCTAAATTGGCAATTAAGGCTTCTGGTCAGGTTAAAACCAAAAAACCAAAGGATTTCGCAAACATTGAAATCGGTGATGCAACAGTAGTAACTCCTTTGCTGGTTCGGAATGATGAGAAAGGAATATTTGCAAAAGATAATTTTGTAAAGACAACTCCGATGAATCAATCCGCCAACATTTTCTATAGCATTAATCAAAGCGCTGTTCGTTCGAATGAGTTGAAATCTGATGAGATGAAGAATTTGTTGAATTTTATCAATACCAATCAAAATAACACAATGTGGTATGACTTCAAAGGTGTTGAGGTAAATTCTTACGCATCTCCTGACGGTAAAACCGATCGTAATGAGAAGCTTTCCGTTGAAAGAGGAAAAAGCGGATCAAAAGCATTGGAAGGTCAGGTTAAAAAACCAAAAAAAGGGGAAGTTGCAAGTCCTGTTACAGATGCAAAAACATACAAAGCAAGTAATGTTGCCGAAGATTGGGATGGTTTCAAAAGACTCATGGAATCATCAAGTTTAAAGGATAAGGATCTTGTACTTCGTGTCCTTTCAATGTACAGTGATGATGGACAACGTGAACGTGAAATCAAAAACATGGCAATGACCTACAAAGAAATCAAGGATCAAATCCTTCCAAAACTTCGTCGTTCTGTGTTAACATTATTGGTCGACAAAAAATCACGTACCGATGAAATGATTTCTTCTATGATGGTTTCAACTCCGGACAGTTTATCCATCGAGGAGTTGTTGTATGGGGCTACCTTAACAAACGATTTAAACACCAAGTTGTCAGTTTACAAGGCAGCTGAAAAAAAATATTCTAATGACTGGAGAACATCCAATAACTATGCTGTGGCTTTATTGATGCAAAATAAGTTAAGTGATGCAAAGGCAGCTTTTGAACGTGCTGCAAAAATTGCTCCCAATGAGGCATTAGTAAACAATGGCCTTGGAATTGTTTCTTCTAAAGAAGGAAACCGGACTCAGGCAATGGATTACTATAAAAAAGCTACCGCTGCCGGTGCTGAAGTATCTTATAATATGGGGATTTTAGATGTGCGTAACGGTAATTATTCAGAAGCAGCAGCACATTTTGGTACTTATAAAGGAATTAACCTGGCTTTGGCTCAATTATTAAATGGTCAGGCAGATCAGGTTTCTGCAACAATTGATGCTTCAAATGAAAAGGATATGGCTTTAGCCTATTATGTTAAAGCTGTTGCTGCTGCCCGCCTAGGTGATTCCTCAACTGGTTTAGCAGCATTATCAACGGCAATTCAAAAAGATGGATCTTTCAAACAGATGGCCAAAGATGACGCAGAATTTATCAAATGGAGAAGTGATGCCGGTTTTTCTCAGCTAACCAATTGATTAAAAATAATCATTCATGAAAAAGACCCTGAATATTCAGGGTCTTTTTATTTTTACCTATTCAACTTTTGAAATTTATATATAGTTACCCTTGTTTCTATTGCTAGGTTTCATTTATTAATTTTACCGGTGATATGTCAGGAATTTATCTTCATATTCCTTTTTGCCGAAAAGCCTGTTCTTACTGCAATTTTCATTTTTCCACACTTTTAAAGAATAAAAGTACAGTCGTTAAGGCGATGGCAGATGAAATCCTGCTACGAAAAGAATTTCTGTCAGATAAAAACCTAAAAACTATTTATTTCGGTGGGGGAACCCCGTCAATTTTATCTGAGTTGGAATTGGATGATTTGATAAATGTAATTCATAATCATTTTTCAGTGGATGAAAATACGGAGGTAACATTGGAAGTCAATCCGGAGGACGTTACAATTGATAAATTGAAATCTTGGAAAAAATCAACGATTAATCGATTGAGTTTAGGTGTACAAAGTTTTGATGATGAAGAGTTGAAATGGATGAAACGATCGCATACTGGTGCCCAAAGTATTAATTCGACAAAAATTGCACAGCAGGCGGGTTTCACGAACATTTCTATTGATTTAATTTATGGCGGTCCAATTCTGAATTATGAAAAATGGCGCAGTACACTTGAAATTGTTAAAGATTTGAATGTGCAACACTTGAGTTGTTACAATTTAACTGCAGAGGAAAATACCTTGCTTGGAAGAAATATATTAAAAGGTAAGGATCAAAAAATTAATGAAGAGGGCAGTGCAGGTCAATTCGAATTGCTGATGGATTGGTCTGAATTAAGCGGATTTGAACAATATGAAATATCAAATTTTTCAAAACACGGTTTTCATTCAAGGCATAATTCCTCCTACTGGACCGGAACGCCTTATTTAGGAATTGGTCCTTCTGCGCATTCCTATGATGGCGTTAATCGAAGTTGGAATATTTCTAATAATTCGATTTATGTGAATGGAATAATGTCGGGCCAATTAAATTTCTCAAGGGAAGAAATTTCTGAAGAAATCGGGTATCATGAATATATGTTGACTCGGCTGCGTACAAAATGGGGTGTCAATACAACAGAGATAGAATTCAGGTTCCCAAAGTATTTTGCTCACTTCAAGCAGCAGCTTCTGAAGGAAATTCAATGCGGAAACGTTAGTCAAATTGAAAATAAAGTAATTTTAACTCGTCGTGGAAAATTACTTGCTGATTTAGTAACTGCGAATTTTTTTGTTTAAACTATGCTGGCGAACATTACTTACCTTGGAAAAGACTATAAAATCGATTTATTCGCTCCTATTGATATTTCTATCCCCTTGCATACCGGAGCGAATTGTGTGAATGCGTGGTATGTGCCTCCGATGCGAATTGAACCGGTAATTATTGGGGATTGGATTGGTGATGTAAATGAAGGATCTGGAGTTAATTTCAGAAATATTTTTTTTAATCCCCACGGAAATGGAACGCACACCGAATGTGTTGGTCATATCAGCAAGGAATTTATTACAATTAATCAATGTTTGCGGAAGTTTTTTTTCGTTGCAGAGGTTGTTACATTACTTCCGGAAGAAAAAGACGGTGATTTAGTAATTACACGGAATAACCTTGCAATTGCTCTGAAAGGCAAAAAAGCAGAGGCGCTGATTATCCGCACACTATCCAATTCTCCCGCGAAATGCTCTGCTCAATATTCCAATACCAATCCGCCTTATCTTGAAAAGGAAGCAATGCAATTCATTGTGGAATCAGGTTTTAATCATCTCTTGATCGATTTACCATCAGTAGATAAAGAGAAGGATAATGGTGAGCTTGCTTCTCATCACGCCTTTTGGGAATATCCCCACAACACCCAGCCGCACCGCACCATTACGGAGCTGATTTACGTTCCTAATTCAGTTTTTGATGGCACTTACATTCTTAATTTGCAGATTGCTTCTTTTGAAAATGATGCTAGTCCTAGCAAGCCTGTTTTATTTTCTCTTTTCAATTATTGAGGCAAATCATGCCCAATTAACAGATATTACCTCTTATTTCAGGCATTTTAAGATTAAATTTGTATCGGCATGTTTCTATGAAGCAACGATTCTGTTTTTTAATCTTTCTTTTTTTCTTTTTTTGTGTTGATATCCATGCTCAATTGAGTGTTTTTCCAAATGGCAGCGCAACTGCACTTGCCAATATGATTGTCGGAAATAACATTACTATTACAAACCCAACGCTAAATTGTGGGGCTGGTGGTGCCGGAACTTTTATCGCAACTTCTACAAATCTGGGTTTAACTTCCGGTATTTTACTTACTACAGGAACTGTTGGGAATGCTGTAGGTCCTAATAATGATACCGGAAACAACGATCCAAATGCCTGTATAAATGCAGGCCCCACATTTTTTGATAGCGATATTTCAGCCATTGAACCGCAGGCAAATTATGATGGTTGTGTTTTGCAATTCAATATAACACCAATTTGTAATACATTAAATATAAAATATGTATTTGCCTCAGAAGAATATCCTGAATATGTAAATGCCAATTACAATGATGCTTTCGGGTTTTTTATTTCAGGTCCAAATCCTTCTGGTGGAAATTATTCTGGATTCAACATTGCAAAATTACCTAACGGAACACCTATTTCAATTGATAATGTCAATTCCGGTTCCAATGCAGGTTTTTATGTGAATAACAATGGCGGATCAACAATTCAGTACGATGGTTTTACTACACCATTAATTGCTGCAGTGAATGTTGTTCCATGTGCAACTTATTCGCTTAAGCTGGCCATTGCTGATGCCGGCGACTGCATTTATGATTCTGGTGTTTTTCTTGCTTTCAAAGGACTGACATGTCCGCAGGCTCAGATTCCGAATATCTCTTCAAGCGCCACACCCGTGATATGTGGAAACGATGGTACTGCCTTTGTAACAGTAACTAATTATACCGGCACACCCACTTATTCCTGGGCTCCGGGTGGTAGTACTTCACCATCTATTACAAATCTGGCGCCCGGCACCTATACCTGTACGCTTAGTTTTCTTACCCCATGCCCCTACACGCAAACCATAACCGCCACCGTCTCGGGTACCCAGGTAATCAATAGTCAAATGAGTAGTACACACAGCACCTGTAATTCGCCGAATGGTACGGCAACTGCATTAGTAAGTGGCGGTACTGGTCCGTATACTTTTGCATGGAACACGAATCCGGTTCAGACAACGGCAACAGCTAGCGGATTAATTCCCGGTACATATTCAGTGGTTATTGGTGATAACAATGGTTGTTCAGTAACGCAAACCGTAACGGTGGCGAATTTTATACCGGTACTCAATCTTAGTGATTCAATTCAAAATACAACCTGTGGACAACCTAATGGTGCAATTTTTATTTCAAACGTGAATGGTGGAACTTTTCCCTATATCTATTCCTGGAGCAGTGGTCAATCGAGTGATGATATTACAGGAATTAACGCAGGCACTTATACATTAACCATTACTGACAATTTAAATTGTGTATGGACTTTCCCATATGATGTTACCGACTTAACATCATTACCCGTTGAATTATCCCAAATAAATGAAAAATGTCTGCAGCAAAACGGATCGGCAACTGTTACTGTATTAAACGGAGTACCACCGTTTAATTATGTTTGGAGTACAAATCCTGTCCAGACAACACCAACGGCTGTTGGCTTATCGCAAGGCATTTATTCAGTCACGGTAACCGATGGTGCGGGTTGCAGTTCGATTTCTATTTTTTCGATAATAAATGTGAATGATTTTTTTGGCGGTTCAGTTATAGTGGATCCGGTTCAACCGCAGGCAGGTGAAAATTTTTTGGTATCGTTGGATACCGTAGCGGGCTGGAGTTTGGTGCAAAGTAACTGGCCGGATGGTTCAACTGGCTTTACACTTTCAACCATTTTGAATCTCCCTGAATATGGAACTTATAACGGATCCTTCTGGATTGTAAGTGATAATAATTGTGTTGATACAGTTGAATATTCCGTGTTCGTAAAAGATTCCATGACTTTATATGTACCAAACGCTTTTAGCCCGAATGGAGACGGCATAAATGATATTTTCAAACCTTCCGGTACATTGGTAAAAACCTTCAACATGTTAATCTTTGACAGATGGGGCGAATTGATTTTTGAAACTGAATCCTTTGGTAGGGGATGGGATGGATTTTATAAAGATCATAAAGTTCAAAATGACGTGTACGTTTGGAAAATTTACGCCACCGATTTTTATGACATCGAACACATTTTAATTGGGCATGTTACTGTCGTAAGGTAATTGGTTTTAATAAATTACAGGATTTGATTTTTATTAATCTGGAAAAGCAATAGTTGAATTCAGGGATTAACTGCCAATAGGTGAATACAAGAAAAAACATTTTTAATATTTGAGGGATGCGAGTAGAAAATCTCAAAAATTATTAGCTTATTTTAATTTCTCGGAATTGTTTCTTTGAAATTATTCTCTGAGAATCACTAGTGTTTTTGATTCAAACAATTTAAGAGTGATTGGAAATAAAGATTTTGATTTGCATTTACAGAGTATTTTTCCTCAACCGTAATTCTTCCTTTTTTCCCGATTTCTCGTCTTAATTCAGGTTTTTCAATTAATTCGGAAAGTGTTTCGAGCCATTGGTCGTCGGTGTCAGCGAGAAATCCGTTTTCGCGGTGCCGGATGATTTCTTTGTTAACGCCTACCGGACTCATTACCGTTGGGATTTCAAGTGCCATATATGTCAATCCTTTCAATCCGCATTTACCCTCCGACCATTGGTCGTTCGGTAGCGGCATGAGTCCAATATCGATAGTGTTCAATAAATCCACTTCGTTTTCTTTACGCCAAGGGTTGCCTTTTATCCCCAGTTCATCATCCGAAAAATTTACATCACCGATTACTAAAAAATTAATTTTGGATAAGTATCGTTCCTTTAGTTTTTTTAAAACGGGAAGAATGGATTTGAAATGTTTGATGGTCGTATGACTTCCGCTCCATCCGATACAAACAAGGTCTTCTTTTTTTTTCGAAAAATCAGGTTGAAAGATTGCAGTATCTACAGTTGTTGGTACAGTTACAACATTTTTATTGAACTGAAAGGCATAATTTGCCAGATAATTGTTACCCGCAAAAACTAAATCTGCCATCGCAATTAATTTTTTTGTTTTGCCTGTATTTTTCAGCCATTCCCACTTTTTATTTACTTCGCTGGTATCTAAAATCCAAATTGAGTCATCGAAATCAAAAATAAATTTTGCCTTTGATTTTTTTACTTTTCTTTCAAACCATGTGCTTCCAATCATTAAGGCTTCACGTTGAATAAACACGATGTCTGATTCATTAACTATTTTCAAATCCTTCCATCGTATCATTATAGCATGAACCAACAAACGAAGTTTTTTAAATAAATTATTTTCTTCATATAAAACTTTGTCGTCGTTTTCGTTGATGATACTTGACAAATAACATTGAAATCCTTTACTTTCTAAAAAAGGAATGTATTGTTCAAAGCGAAATCGCTGACTCGGAGATCGTTCAGATCGGTGGGCGGCAATAAATAAAACCTTTGGCATACTAATTAATCCTATTCGTGAATTAATTTTTAAAGCTGAAACTTAATAATTTTCCTATCACCTGAGTAGTACAACTTTTCCAATTTTTTCAATGTATTCACCGCGTGCATTTTTATACTGAACTTGCCATATGTAAACACCACCTTCGTTATTCCCGCCATCCCAGCCTTCTGTGTCGTCTTTTGTCTCCCAAATAATCAGCCCCCATCGATTATAAATTTTCAAATCGTAATCACTTTTTGAAACAAACTGTGTAACCGGAAGAAAAATTTTATTGTATCCTTTTGGTGAAAAGGCATTGGGTACAAATATTTCAGCTTCCCGGTATACATCTGCTAAGTTTGATGAAGAACGTTCACTTATTCCATATGGATTTCCGGGGCCTTCTTCAGCTTCAATGCGATATTCAAATTTTCCATCGTTCGGAGTAAACTGTTCTATGTTATCGGAATAAGAATAGTTTCCGGCCCCGGTAAATAAAACGGTGGCAATGGGAGTTGGCGCAAAAATGCCATTAATGCTCCGATAAATGGAATAGGTATTTATCCCACCAAGCCATCTGCCATATTCACTCCAGTTGACGGTATTTGTAAAGTCATCATTTGGCGAAACCTTACATAAAATTGTTGTTGAAGTGTCGGTTTTTAGTCCAGGGTTATTGCAACTGTCTTTTACAATCATAAAATAACTATAATTTTTATCTGATGTATTAACATCAGTGTCGATTATTGTGAAGTTGGCATTTCCTGAATAGGGCTGTGATCCAATTAACTGATAAGGCCCCGAAAAATTTTCAGCACGAAAAAGGTTGAAGCCGGAAAGTGAAATTCCGACAGAATTATCAACTAATCCATCAATTTCAATTTGTTGCAATGCGTTTACAGTAATGCGTTTAAGATAAAAAAATCCGGGTTGTTGGGGAGATGTAACGGTGAAGCATTCGCGATTGGACACGGAAGTGATGTTTCCGTTTGCACTTCGTGCACGAACGCGGTAACATATAGTAGTTCCAGGTATCAGAGAATCATGCAAATAAAATGTTGAGTTGAGGGATTGTAACAAATTGAACGGGCCGCCATTTACAGAAAAAAGTAACTCATAACTTCCAACGCCTCCATTTATCATATTGATATATTGATTCCAGCTGATGTTGCATGCACGATTACATTTATCGAAATTAATTTGCAGGAAAATTGTATGTTGTGGGGCACCAAGATTAGAAATATTTCCGCAACTATCCAGTGCAGCAATTACAAATGTCTCGCTGCCTGCGTCGGCGTTTGAATTGAGGTAATTGTAAAAGGTTGAATTAAGCCCCAATAAAGTATCAATAGGAACATATATTCCGCCGAATTGCTGGTAAACTATATATGCAATAACATCGTTTGAATTAGAAGCTGACCATCCCAACACAGCGTTTCCAATCGAGTTTATACTGACAGAATCTAAATTGGGTATGTCCGGATCCGTCTGATCAAAAAACAAATCACCGTCAACCGTCGATGTAGAAACGCATCCGATCTGATCGCATATTTCAACCCGGTAATTAATGGTTGCCTGGCATACTGTAATGGTGTCAGTAAATGAATTTCCAATTGTTGAATCAATGAGTGTCCATATTCCGGAGGGATATTCTTTATAAATCCGATAATAATTACACGATGTTGTGGGTAGCGGTTGTGTGAAATTATTCCAGAACAATAGCGCCGTTCCGTTTGCAGGATTATTTACGGTAAGTAAAATTGGTCGGACTGTGTCGGTAGGGGGTGATGCCACATATCCACTGCAACCAAAGGCACGAATAAAATAGTAGTCGCTGAGCACGTTTGCGCCTGCAGGAATTGTAAATTGATTTTGATTGTAGTTGGTAATGCCGGCAACTGAGTCGTAAATTCCGTTCAATGTGTTTGAATGATAAAGCGTGTAGTGATGAAAACTATTTGTGGGATCGGCAGGGATTGACCAAGTAAAGGTAACATCATTTGATGATGAAACGTTGACGCATTTTATTTCCGGAGAAGGAAGAATGGGTGGAGAAGTCAGGTGAATCAGAATGGATTGATAACGAATACCCGGAATAGGACAGCTATCATCCTGCGCGATAAAATAAAAATGGAAAGTTTTTAGAGATGAGGGACAAAGCACATCCTGACCAAGATGTGCGCAATCAGTTTGCCATGAAAAGGAAAGTGAGTTTGTACCTTGACTTACGAGTGGCGGCGTAGGGTTTAGGGTTGCACATGGAGGTTGAGTACAGCCAGCTGATGTACTCGAAAAATTTGTACCGAAAACATCACCATATATATCCCATGTCAGATACTGTTGAGGAGAATCACTGGCAGTAATTGCATAGTTGACTACTGCACCTGCCATTACAGTTGTTTCGTATGTTCCTGAAAAAGGAGCGCTAATTAAGGGCGGGGAATTGGTTGTATTCGGGGCGCTGATCAATTGAAATTCTTTGTACACTTCAGCGATTTTTATTCCGCAACGCCATGATTCCACAACAACAGCACAGGTAAAATTTCCGTTTTGCTGAGCAGTGAAATTAATTTCACCGGTATTGCTGTTTAATTGAGCTCCGCTGTTACCGAGCCCTTGTAAAGGACTGGGAAGCGGACTCAAAAAGGTATAGCCCGTGGAATAGGTTACGGGCGATGGATTTGACGGAGGAGTGAAGCTTCCCGTGAAATTATTCAGGGCGGTTGTCCAATTAATTGCAATTGAATCATGATCGGGATCAAAGGCTGTTAAATTAATTTGTTGCGAAATTCCGCTTGAAAGTATGGTTGGTGTGTTGGTGAAAAAATTGGGTGAATTGTCTTTGCATGGAGATGAGGTATTGCTGATGTAGGAATACATTTTCGAATAGAAGGTATATCCAGTTCCTGAACCGGTTTGAAAATTAGTGTTTGAGGCTCTGCAACAATCAGAAAAAGTAAAAATCCAACCTCCAGGAGGAGGAGTCCCGCTAAGAGTAATGGGTGAGGAGATGTAAATGTATTCTGCAACTGCTCCCAGACCACCGCTTGCGCAAGAAATCGGTGTACCATTTGAACAATTTGGCGAAAGGTCAGTTTGTGTAATGAGCGAAACAGGAATAGCGCTTATGCCTGGGAAATTAAAAACGCCGATAGTTTGATTTACAGGTAGTGCAGCACCACCACATTGAACCTGCAATTTAAGTTGAAATATGAAATCTCCTGTACCGTTGCATGACCAGGTAATGTCGCCCCCTACAACGTTTGTTTGTCCGAAAGCAATTTCAATTAGAAATGGAATGAGAAATATTAAATTTATTTTTTTCAATACAAATCAAATTTAACCAAATAATTGAGGATTTTTTTTGATAATTCTCAAATTCATATTGAACAAAATTTTTCTCAATAGTTTTTAAAAAAATCTTGTAATGTGTTCAAAATGAACAAATAATATACTTAGTAGGAAAGGTTGGCGGTGATTGTTACAGTTATGTGTTTATTATTATACAAGACTAATGGTTGTTTTATTATCCTTCCGGGATTTTGGCGGATTCCGGTTATTGATTTCAACAATCTTTTTTTTGGTTTAGTTTTGGTTTCCAATCCCCCCGCTGTGGTTTTGCGGGGGGATTGGTTTTTTTAACCATTGTATCGTTTATCCGAATAATTTTGTGATTGGTCGCTAAAGTTAGTTCAACTAGTTTCAGTTTAGTTTCTTAGATTTTTCTAATGAAGGAATATAACGGCAAAATTATTTTTCACCTGGTCGGATTTCTTTGCTTTTTGTTTTTTCCGGTTTTATTTGTTTTCGATTTTTTTATTGAAGGAGATATTCTTAACGGCCCACATATTCGTCCTTTGGTAAATGGTTTATTAATACTTTCATTTTACTACATAAATTATTATTATTTCGTGCCACGTTATTTTTTGACAAAAAAGCGTAGCGGCTATGTTGCATTTATTTTATTATCCTTCGTGTTAATAGAGAGTTTGGAATATGTTTTTTTAGGCTTCGGAAATCATGATCATCATGAGCATAGAGCACATCATCGTCATTCACTAGACGGGTTTTCATTATTACTCTTCTTGGATCAGAATTTAATTTTGTTTGCATTAGGTTGTGTTTTTCCGTTATTGTTCAGGGTAAATGACCGATGGAAGCAGGATGAGAAAGCAAAAATTGACAATGAGCTATCACACTTAAAAGCGCAGATAAAACCTCATTTTTTGTTCAATACACTTAACAGTATTTACTCTTTGTCTATTATTGAAAGGGCGGAGCGTACAGGAGATGGTTTGCTGAAATTGTCAGGAATGATGCGTTACGTTCTGACGGATTCATATTTGGATTTTGTTTTACTTGATAAGGAAATAAAATATATCCGTGATTTTTTTGAACTTCAACGATTGAGAACTGACAACCTTATTGAGCTTGTTTTAAAAATTGAAGGTGAAGCAAAACAAAAGAAAATAGCGCCGATGATACTGATTCCGTTCGTTGAAAATGCCTTTAAATTTGGTGTAAATCCTGAAATGGCTTGCAGAATTTCAATTGAACTTTACATTAATGATCATGAACTAAGTTTTAATGTTTTTAATTTAAAGGCCAGTAAAGGTGATCGAATAGGCGATAATACCGGTTTGGGGATTATAAATACGCGTCATCGATTGGAATTGATTTACCCCGGTAATTTTGAACTTTCAATAAAAGAAACAGATAATGATTTTCTAGTAAAATTGAATTTGAAACTTAATTCTTAAATTAAAATAAAATGATTAAGGCAATTGCAGTTGACGATGAACCTTTGGCACTTTCTATTCTTGAGACTTTTTGTTCCAATAGTTCAATAGTTTTGCTTGAAAAAACCTTTAACCGGACTGATGAAGCATTAAAGTATTTGCGTAAATATCCGGTTGATTTGGTTTTTCTTGACATCCAGATGCCTTCAATGTCGGGAATAGATTTTTTGAAATGTATTGAGCAAAATACAATGATAATTTTTACTACCGCATTTAGTGAATACGCTGTTGAAGGTTTTAATTTAAATGCTGTAGATTTTTTGTTAAAACCATTTTCGAAAGAACGATTTGAAAAATCTTTAGATAAAGTTATTCAGCAAAGAAAATTGGTACAGTCAATATTAACTCAGGAAACAGGGTACATTTTTATCCGTGCTGACTACAGTTTGATTAAAATTCTTTTGTCAGATATTCTTTATATTGAAGGATTAGATGACTATTTAAAAATTTACACACCCAATCAGCGTCCGGTGGTTGCACGATTAACCATGAAAGCTATGTTGGAAAAACTTCCTCCCGCTGAATTCATTCGTGTTCATCGTTCTTTCATTATTCCGGTATCGCGGATTAAAAGCATTCAAAAAAAATCAGTTGATATTGGTGATCGTGTAATTCCAATCGGTTTGAGTTATCAAAAGACTTTTATGGAGCGGGTAAAAAATTAAATGCAAATTACTCAGTTAAATAAAGAGTGGAATGTCCCACTCTTTATTTAATTATTTGTAAATTTTATACTCAAAATTTGTGTCGCAAACTAATTATAAAGTTTCTCCCCGAAGCACTGATTCCACTTGCGAAAACTCGATAATGTTTATCGGTTATGTTCTCAATACCGAAAGATAACCTGAATTCATTATTGAATTGTATGCTTGTTCTAAGGTTGAAAGTAGTCCATGCCGGCATTCCCTGGTTAGTTGCATAATTAAGGTTGTCTTCGCCGCTTGGACTGTAATCTGCCAGTTTTTTTTCAGCAGAATAGCGGGAGTAAAATTCACCTTCAAATTTTCTTGTTCGAAATGTCAAACCTGTTTGTCCATAGGTGGGCGCAATGTGGTCAAGAGGGATATATTGTCTCGAACTTGAAATGTAATATGTTCCTACGGTTGTATTTAGAGATGATTTAAGGGTGAAGTTCTCGTCGATATCCCAATTTAGCATGATGTTGCTTCCATACAAGTAGGCCTG
>OMJH01000215.1 GCA_900299295.1 Bacteroidota bacterium | reverse complement strand
TTACGATAGAACAATACGTTCTGCTACTAGCAAGTTAAAAGATTACAAGGAACAGAACATTGACGAAGCTTTGACAAAGAATGCTGAACGCGAGCAATTGCAAGTAGAACTGAACATGGCGCGAAAAGAATACGAAGCTTTAACTTCGAATGTTCAGAGTATTGAAATGAAATATGCAACCCTTTTGGAAGGAATCAAAAATGAAAGGGAAGCATTTAAGAATAAAATCAACGGTAGAATAGCTGAAACTTTCAATAACCACAGCGAACGTCTTTTAATTTTAAAAGGCGAAAACACGAAAAAAGAAAGTGAATTATCCACGCGTCGTGACGAAACATTAAATGAACTGGCAGCTGAAACAACGGCAAAACAAATTGAATTCAACGAATTAAAATCTGAGGAAAAAATTGTAAAGGGTACACGCTTTCACGATCATGAAATCAGGCAACTTGAATCCGAACTTTCTGAATTGAATGGTGTAACATTAAAAAACCGTTCTGAGCGTGCTATAAAAAACAACATGATTCTGACTTTACAAAAGGAATGGGAAAGTGTTGAAAACCGAATTAAAACATCAATGAGTAACGCTGTTTCAAAAATAACAGCGGAGACAATGAAAAAACGCGAAGAGATTAAAGAAATTGAAAGTAAGCTTAACGCGCAAGCTGATGCCTTTTACGGATATTTGGATAAAAATGTAAAAGACTGGCATCTCACAATTGGAAAAGTTTGTAATGAAGAAATCCTTTTTAGAACCGATTTAAGTCCGGAGTATAGAGCCGAATTAGCAGGCAGTTTATACGGTATTCAATTAAATCTTGACTCGGTATCAATTCACTCTAAAACAATTGAAGAATACCAAAATGAAAAGAATATTCGTCTGACTGCAATTCGGGATTTAGAGGAATCAATAAATCAACTACAAGTCAGCAATAATGAAGAAAAAATGAACATTGCCGATAAATATGGTAGAAATATTGGCGAATTAAAAGAAGATGTTAAAGTCCTCACCTACTCTATTGATTTAGCTGAAAAGCGAGAAAAAAAATTACAGGCCGATCTGGAAGAATGGAAATCAAAAGCAGGAATTGAAGTGGAAGATTCACTAAAACAGATTAAACAAAAGCAAAATCTTGTAGAAGAGGAACTAGCTGTTTTACAAAAGCGAAAACATACCATTCTTACTGAATTCAATCAGCAATTTGAAGAGCTGCGTAAATTTTATGAAGAAAGACTTAAAGATGTAAAAGAAAGACAGGAGAAAGAGATTAAAAACTTGGAAGAAGAACGAAACAACATACTTAAGGATTTTGACGACAAAGAAATTAAATTAGAAAAAGAAAAGGAAACTTCTTTCAGTGGCAAAGGAGTAGATAATAACCAGATTAAAGAAATTGATAAACGAATAAAAAATTTACAAAGCTCGCTTCGTGAAATAGACAAATTTGTTCAGCTTGTAAATGATTATCAAAAAGACAAGCGTGAAATATTTGATAAAATTCCTGATTATGTACGGCAAAAAGATGAGTATGTAAAGCAAAATAATGAACTCACCGGTAACCTGCAAGAGGCCGAAAGAAAATTCAATCTGAAAGTGATGGATTTACGAAAGGAGAAGAAAAAGCTAGATGAAGAACTTGCGGAATTTAATCGTGGCATATTATATTTTGAGCGTCATTTCAAGGGTACGCCTGTTTTCAATAAATACGTGGAAATTATTGAAAAAGCAGAGGCCCGCAAATCAAATATAGCAATTGAAGAGCTTTGCACCCAGTTATTGAAAAATGATAGTTATTTTAATGAAGAATATGGGAAGTTTCAACGTTTCATTATTGAATTTGCCGGGAAATTCAGGATTGACAATCACTTTAATTTTCTGATTCGTAATGATGCAATTCAATCTGAGTTTGAAAAGTTTGCACATTATCTGAATAACTTTGTTCATGAAAAGAAAATAGATTTATCCATTGCCGAAACTGCAACGCAAATTAGTTTAGTCACTGATTCTATCGCCATTAAAGTAAAGGAACTCAGTGGACAACAAAGTAAAATTCAACATATAATTTCTCTTATCGCAGAAGACTTTAAGAAAGCCGAATTTGAAGATTCAAAACTCATTGAATACATCAAAATTAAACTTGAGGACAGTGACAATAAAGTTTATAAACTCCTTAAAAAAGTAGAGGAATTTAAAGATGAGCACGGTACATTTTATGGAGAGGGACTATTCAATACGGATTATGCTACAGGATCAAAAAACCGTGAAATTAATCTTAAGGCTGTGAAGTTGCTAGACGGGCTTCGTAATGCAATAAAAGAACAGGAGCAGGAAGAAATTCGACTTCAGGATCTATTTGAGTTGAAATTCAACATAAAGGAAGGAATGAATGAAACCGGATGGACACATAAAATTGATTCGATTGGTACAACAGGGACGGATATACTTGTGAAAGCTATCATATACATTACCCTATTGAACGTGTTTATTAAAGAATCAAGTCATAGAAGCAGTTCTGAATTCAAAATACATTGTATTATTGATGAAGTTGGTCAAATTTCAGCGCACTACTTGAAAGAACTTTTGAATTTCGCGAAAAATCGTAATATCATGATGATTAACGGTCTTCCGAATAAAAGTGGACTTGAAAGTCATTATAAATACACCTATCAATTCAGGAAAGAAGATAATGGAAACGTTAGAATTTTCCCAAGCATCATAACTGAAGTGGAGGCTTAATTTTAAATTAACTGTGTTTTTTATCGGGTAAAACAGAACTAAGGTTCCATTCAATTTTTTTGTTGAATGGTTTTTTACGAACCGGACAGCTATGTATTGTGCATACCGGACATGACTCGGGAACGCAGGGATCAGCATGTATAAACAATTCAACTTCTTTACCGGCCTTTTCATTAACAAGGGTTTCCAGCTTCGTTATTTCGTCGTGTGATTGCTCAAGTGTCAAATAATAAGGAAGCGTCAGGTGACAATCCATATGAAGATGCGCTCCATATTTCAATAACCTCAGGTTATGAACATCAATCCAGTTTTCACGTCTGTTTTTATTTAAAATTTCAACAATTGATTCAACTGCTTTCAGATCTGTTTCATCCAGCAAATTGGCTACACTTTCACGAACCAACAAAAAGCCGGTAATAATAATCCATGCACCTAATAAAATTGTTAATACGTTATCTATCCAAAACCTACCCGTAAAATAAATTATAAGCAATCCAACAATCATTCCTATGCTCGATATCACATCTGAAATCAAATGTTTGCCGTCTGCAACTAAAGTTGCACTATGCATTTTTGTCCCTTGCCGAATTAAAACCCGTCCCATAATAAAATTAGCAGCTGCTGTAAAAAGTGACAAAAGAATTCCGATATCCAAAGATTCCAATTCCTTTTTTTGGAAAAATCCGTAAATAGCCATTATCACCATGCTCAAGCCGGCAATAAAAATCAATGAGCCTTCGATTCCGGCTGAAAAAAATTCAATTTTTCCATGACCGTAAGGGTGATTTGCATCTTTTGGCTTCGAAGCATAATTAAGGCTATACAATGCAAATCCGCCGGCAACCACATTAATAATGCTTTCAAGTGCATCCGTTAATATCGCATTTGACTTGGTGATATACCACGCAACAAATTTTAGGATCATTAAAATTATTCCTACCAAAAGAACAATTTTCATGACACGATGATTTGCAAACATTTTGTGTTTTAATTTAAATTAGCAATTGAACACCAAATTAAACATTAATTTTTATCGCTGTTCAGTATTTATTTTGAAACTTTTTATGATTTTTATTTCATCAAACCGAAAGAACTAATTCATGTCCGGAAATAACATAAAGTATGAATTTCCGGCAGTAGAAACTGCCAATGAAGATGGTCTGCTCACCATTGGCGGACCGTTAAATGCTGAGCGTGTGATAGCTGCTTACCGCCTGGGAATTTTTCCCTGGTTCAATCGTCCACCGGTTTTGTGGTGGTTCATGAATCCGCGTTTTGTAATTTTTCCTGAAAAATTACATATTTCAAAAAGTCTGAAAAAGGAAATCCAAAAATCCCCTTTTACATTGACATTCAACCAGGCTTTTAAAGAAGTTGTTTTGAATTGCAGAAATGTGAAAAGAAAAGGTCAGGCCGGAACATGGATTACCAACGATGTTGTGGACGTGTACACAGAACTTCACGAACGCGGAATTGGAATCAGTGTTGAGGCGTGGGAAAAGGATGAATTGGTTGGAGGGGTGTATGGCTTAAAAATCGGAAATATTTTTTTTGGGGAAAGCATGTTCAGTCTGCGTGACAATGCTTCCAAAATTGCCTTTGTTCATTTTATCAATGAACTAAAAAATGATGGAGTGAAATTGATTGACTGTCAGGTGTATTCAAAACATCTTGAAAATTTCGGTGCTGAATTAATCAGGGGAAGTACATTCAGTAAAATCCTTAAAAAGGAAATCGCTGATTAATCTATGTGAATTAAACTCGAAAATATTAATGCTGTCTATTAAAAAAATTTTAAAAAAAAGCGGCATAACAGTGTTAGATCTGTTCTATGCCGCCGTGGTAGCGGGGAGGAGAGTTGAACTCCTGACCTATGGGTTATGAATCCATCGCTCTAACCGTCTGAGCTACATCACCACACTTTGAGGGCGCGGATTATAGTCGGTAGCCAACTGCCCGGTCAACGCTCCCTCGTGGG
>OMJH01000214.1 GCA_900299295.1 Bacteroidota bacterium | reverse complement strand
GAGCAGAACCTCCGCAACCACCCGAAGGTGTTACAGAGAAACTCAATGATGGGCCTGATGATGAAGTATTCACAATACCTGATGCAGCAAAAACACAGTTGGCATTATCTGTAATGTTTAAAGAATAAATTCCATTTCCTAAATTACTTGCAGTTGGTGTGGTTTGAGAAGCGGCATTGGCAGACCACTGATAGGTGTATGGAGATGTTCCTCCGGTTACTGTTACCGACAAGCTACCGTCATTAATTCCGCAACTTGCAGGAGTAGTTGAAAATGAAACGGCAATAGGATTTGGTTCCGTAACATTGTAAGAGGCATTAACAATACAACCCGAGGCATCTGTTATCACTGCATCATAGACTCCGGCCGGTAAATTTGAAATGGAAGAAGTAGTAGCTCCGTTGCTCCATAGTATGCCGATAGGATTTGCCCCGCCACTGATGGTCAAGGCTACAGAACCATTACTACCACCGTTACACGTTACGTTATTTTGAGATGTTGCAGTAACACTTGGGCCATTACTTGGATTTAGATTAATTGACTTTGACAAATAACAGCCATTGGCGTCAGTAATCTGTACAACATATTGGCCGGGAGCCAGACTATCCGCGGTTAAACCAAAATCTCCATTGCTCCACTGTATATTATAAGGTCCGATTCCCAGGTTTAAGGTTATGCTAATTGAACCATTGTCGTTACCACAGGTTGGTTTAATCATTGAAATACTATCAATTTCCACACATTCCTTTAATTTCACGAGAAAAAGATCCCTGAGTCCACCCCCAAAACTTTCCTGGTAACATCCTGTCGTAGCAATACTGTTTCCATTAGTAGAATAGCTAACTCCGCTTAAATAAATATTTCCAGCCGGGTCTATGCATATATCATTGGCTTCATCACCCCCATTTCCACCATAAAATGTACCCCAAATTCTGTTACCATTGGTATCGAACTTTGCTGCGAAGGCATCGTATAAACCGCCAAGAACATTTTGAAATGAATTATTGGTTGCTATGATGTTGTTTGACCCAGTCGATCCTGTAATCAAAACATTATTATTTGGGTCATAAGTACAGGAGAAGGCATAATCATCACCATTGCCACCATATAAGGTACCCCATTGCCGAACTCCGTTAGAATTGAATTTTACCAAAAAAGCGTCTGTAGAGCTACCTGATGATCCGCCGAAATTAGTTTGAAAAGCACCGGGAGTAGAAATGCTATCCGCTAAATAACTACAACCGGACAAATATACGTTACCGTTAAAATCAGCACAAGTTGAATACCCTATTGCAGCAATTCCGTAATAGGTTCCCCATTGTCGCACTCCGTTAGTATTAAATTTAACTAGAAATGCTTCCATATTGTATAAAAACAAATTTGAACTTTGGTGAGAACCGGCTGTAGCTATTGCGTTTGTGGAGGTCGTTTCTCCGGTTAAAAAAACATTTCCAGAACCATCTGTACTTACATTTCTACCAAACTCCTCTCCATTGCCTCCATAGTAAGTTCCCCATTGTCTATTCCCGTTACCATCAAATTTTACAACGAAAGCATCTGCCATTCCGCCAAATGAACTTTGGTGACAACCGCTGGTTGCAATACCGGTATACGAAGGTAATTGCGTTCCTGCAGAGTCGGTATATCCTGAAATATAAACACTTCCAAATGCATCTGTGCAGACAGATACGCCACCATCTCCTCCTGCCCCTCCGTAATACGTTCCCCATTGTCTAAATCCGCTTGGATCAAATTTTACCAGGAAAGCATCCGCTAAGCCCCCACACGTGAATTGATGAGAACCCGGTGTTGCCATGACATTTCCTGAATCTGATCCGGTCATACCTGTCATATAAATGTTTCCTGCGGGATCCGTACATGCGTCAATATATTGTTCAAAATTATTTCCACCGTAATAAGTCGACCAGAGTCTAGTTCCTGCACTGTTGAACTTTGTCAAAAAAGCATCGGTATCTACTCCACCTAACGTTTGCTGAAATGCGCCAACTGTTGCAATATTGGAAGCAGAATACGTACATCCGGATAAATAAACATTTCCGTTGGAATCCCTGCATATTGAACTTCCGTATTCTAAATTTTCTCCACCAAAATAAGTTCCCCACACCCTCGTTATAGGGTCAATAACAAGTTCCATAGAGGGATTATAATTTTCGATGCTGAAACTTAGGGTATTATCGGTTAAGATCCATTTCGCATTTAGTAACCTTCCATTTTGATACACTAAGGGTTTCCCCTCTTGCACTTTACCCAAAGGAGTATTTAGAAACAAAGTTCCATCATTATTGATGATTACTTCAGCGCCTTGTATTTTAATCTGTATTTGTCTGTAATCTGAGTAAGGCGCTACGATGTAATCGTATTTAACGTCTCCATTTTTTTCGTAATAATGCAAATCAATACCATTGAATAAATTTTTAAAAGTAAATCCTTTGAAACTCCTTACATCAAATGCTCCATTTGGGCAACCGGTAAGATAATAATTGCTGTATCCCGTTAAAACTTCGTCTTCAATTTTCTTGAAATCACTATTCGCATTTACCCATGATAAATCAATTCTATAAAATGTTTGTCTTTCGATTTGTTTATAGTTAGTTCTGGTTTTTTGGTTAAATTTTTCCTGCCATTCATCAACCCTTTGTAATTGATAACTTACACCATTATTTTTTACAAATAGATTTAAATTTTCCGTTGACACTAGGTACAAAACATCGGTTCTTGGTCGGTAGAACTGATCCGTGATTTGACCCTTATTTTCAATAAAATTAATAGTTGATTTTTTAGGGGCTGATAGCGCAACAGCCTCCGTTTGGTTAATCTGGGCAAAAGACACCAAACAAGTAAAAATGAAAATTAAAAATATACTTTTTTTTATCATGATAGTATTGGTTACTGCATTAATCAAAGTGTAACGAATTAATATTTTTTTCAAGGAAGTTAATTTCTTAAAAAAGAATTACGTTACGTTTAGGGAGAAAATTAAAAAAATAATGGTGAATAAATTCATTTTTTAACGTTAAGAGACGTATTTTTAAATGAAATGTTGTCTTTTTTAGAACATAATTTCGAAAACTAAATCAAACTATTCATAATATCATTCAAAATTTCAGTACAGATTAATATAATTTTCCTGTGTTTTATTGAATTAATCACTTATCCCTACTTCACCACATATAACACCAAACCCTTCAGGTACTCACTTTCGGGATGCATCAAATTGACCGGGTGATCACACGGCTGATGCAGGTAATGCAACACGCGCACTTCGCGGCCTGCTTCGATCGCTGCGGATGAAATCGTGTTAATGAATAATTGCCGATCGACCACCTGCGTGCAACTGAAGGTAAACAGAATTGATCCGCGTTTCATTTTTTTTAAGGCCAAGGCATTGAGATTTTTATATCCTATCACCGCCTTATGCTTTGCGTCGCGATGCTTTGCAAATGCGGGTGGATCTAAAATCACTACATCATAATCCAGCGAGCGACTTTTTAAAAAATCAAACACATCCGCACAAAAACCTTCATGACCGGAAATTCCATTCAATGAAATATTTTTTTCTGTCAACTCCATTGCTTTTGCAGAGGAATCAACCGAATGAATTAATTCTGCTCCGGCGTTTCCAGCATACACTGAAAATCCACCGGTGTAACAAAAAGCATTCAACACTTTTTTTCCTTTGACATAGGAAGTAAGCAACTTTCTATTTTCGCGCTGATCCAGAAAAAAACCGGACTTCTGACCTGATGTCCAATTCACGTAAAAACGATTTCCGTGTTCCGTTACACGATCTTCGTTTCCATCACCCATTAAAAAAGAATTTTTTATAGAGTCCGCGTAATTTCCGGGAAGTGACTCTTTGCTTTTGTCATAAACTGCTTTCAAACGATTGCCAAAGGTTTTTATTAAGGCTTCCAAAATTGCATTTCGATTAAGATGCATTCCGATACTATGCGCCTGAAAAACGATGGTTCCGTTATAAAAATCCATGATCAGTCCCGGCAAACCGTCAGACTCACCGAATACAAGCCGATAACAATTTGTTTCTCCGTTTTCGGCCAGTCCGCAACGCAAACGAAATTCATAAGCATCCTGAATGCGTTGATTCCAAAACTCCTGATTGATGTTTGTGTTGTCAAACGTCAAAAGCCGAACAGCAATGGAACTATTTTGGAAATGACCTGAACCAAGCAATTTTTGCTGATGCGAATACACTTGAACCGTGCAACCATCCGATAAAACACCTTCTGTGCTTCCAATCGCACCGGAAAAAACCCAGGGGTGTTTTCGCAACAATGAAACCTCTTTACCTTTTTTTAAAATAACTTTTAGCATTCGAATTCGTTTTTGATTTTTTCCGGTAATAAAAAAACCGGACGTACGCCGGTTTTCCTAATTGATTTTTTATTTCGTGATTAAGCAGTTACTTTCTCACCTTTCATTACTGCCGCCATGGTTTTACCAATGACCGCTGGGGAATCCACAACATGCACTCCACACTCGCGCAATATGGCCATCTTAGCCTCAGCGGTATCGTCCTTCCCTCCTACAATCGCTCCGGCGTGTCCCATCGTTCTTCCTTTAGGCGCTGTCTTTCCTGCAATGAAACCCACCACCGGCTTTTTGTTGCCGTTGGCTTTAATCCATCGTGCAGCTTCGGCTTCCAGATTCCCACCAATTTCACCAATCATAATGATTCCTACTGTTTCCGGATCGTTCATCAACAATTCAACGGCCTGCTTGGTTGTCGTACCGATGATGGGATCTCCACCAATTCCAATCGCCGTCGTAACGCCCAATCCGGCTTTGGCAACCTGATCAGCTGCTTCATACGTTAAGGTTCCTGATTTGGAAACAATTCCAATTTTTCCCTTCTTGAAAACGAATCCCGGCATAATGCCCACCTTCGCTTCTCCGGCAGTAATCACACCCGGACAATTCGGTCCGATAAGGCGACAAGCTTTATCTTTAATGTATTCGCGTACAGTAACCATGTCATTCACAGGAATTCCTTCCGTGATACAAACAATTACTTTAATTCCTGCTTCAGCCGCTTCCATGATTGCATCCGCAGCAAAAGCAGCCGGAACAAAAATGATTGAAACGTCAGCACCTGTTGATTTCACTGCATCAGAAACCGTATTAAAAACCGGACGATCGAGGTGAGTTGTTCCACCTTTACCGGGAGTAACGCCACCAACAACGTTGGTTCCGTATTCTATCATTTGAGTTGCATGAAAGGTTCCTTCACCACCGGTAAAACCCTGAACGATGACTTTAGAATTTTTGGTTACAAGTACTGCCATTGTATTTTTAATGCTTAATTATTTGTAGAAAATTCACCTATATTGAAGCCATGCGAAGTTAAGCAATCCTAAAAACATCCCAACAATTTTAATAAATTTGTTTATGTATGAACGAAATTATAAGGGAGGGTACGTTAGCCGCTCTGGCTACACCCCACGGCAGCGGTGCAATTGCAGTAATTCGGGTCAGCGGACCCGAAGCAATTTCTATTACTGAAGGGATTTTTTTCGGAAAAAACCTACAACCTAAGAAATTAAGAGATAAAAAAGGTTTCAGCATTCATTTTGGACAAATTATTTCTGATGGAACAGTACTTGACGAAGTGTTGCTTTCAATTTACAAGGCTCCCCGCTCGTATACAGGAGAAGACATGATCGAAATTTCATGTCATGGTTCCGAGTACATTCAGCAGCAATTGCTGGCGCTTTTGTATCAACAAGGTTGTCGACCTGCAAATCCGGGAGAGTTTACTTTACGTGCTTTTCTCAATGGAAAATTTGATTTGTCGCAGGCAGAGGCAGTGGCCGATTTGATTGCCTCCAATTCGGGGGTTTCACATCAGGTAGCGATGCAACAGATGCGCGGAGGATTTTCAAACAAGATAAAAACGTTACGTTCCAATTTGATTGATTTTGCCTCACTGATAGAATTGGAATTGGATTTTTCAGAGGAGGATGTTGAATTCGCCAACCGAGAAGATTTGAAAAAACTTATCTTCCAGATACAGCAGGTCGTTGAAAAATTGATTAAGTCATTTGAATTAGGCAATGTAATCAAGAATGGGATTCCTGTAGCAATTGTAGGTAAACCTAACGCAGGAAAATCAACTTTGCTAAACGCCTTGCTGGATGAAGAGCGCGCCATTGTTTCAGAAATTCCGGGAACAACACGGGACACGATAGAAGATGAAATACGAATTGAAGGCGTGTTGTTTCGCTTCATTGATACAGCAGGTATTCGCAAGACACAAGACGCTATTGAACAAATCGGGGTGCATAAGGCATTTGAAACTATTGAACAAGCCTCAATTGTTCTTTACGTATTTGATGCACATACTATGAGTCCGGGCGATTTGGATTTTGAGATTGACGCCTTGAGAAATCATTTAAAAAACTCGCAACTGCTTATTGTAGCAAATAAAATTGACGAGGAAGATCTCGACTACCTGAGAAAAGAATTTGAAGGATATGAGCATTTGATATTTATTTCTGCAAAGGAAAAATTATTCATTGATGATTTGAAATTAAAATTGATTTCGTTTTTTGATCAGCGCGCCGTACAGGTAACAGAAACTGTTGTAACAAATGCAAGACATGCGGATGCCTTACGCAGAGCTAACACAGACCTGTTCAAAGTTCTAGAAGGATTAGGAAAAAATTTATCCGGAGAATTTCTTGCAATGGATATTCGTCACGCGCTGAATACGCTTGGTGAGATAACGGGAGAAGTATCTTCAGACGATTTGCTGGCGAACATTTTCAGCAGGTTTTGTATCGGGAAATAGACACGTAAAATCAGCACAAAAAACCACAAACTCAATCCATAAATTTTCAATACAATTAACTGCATTTCAACTATTTACAAGGTTGTTTTGTTAGAAAGTATTTTGTGCACTTTCCATGTTTTTGGGACACTTTTGTCCCAATTTTGTCCCACTTAGGTCGTTTGGGACAAAACTGGGACAACTTTTAATTAAAAATCATCATGAAAGTAACAATCAGAAAACGCAGAACTGGTCAGCAAAAGAGTTCACTCTATCTTGACTTCAAAGAATACGGAGTAAGAAAAAAAGAAGCGCTCAATCTTTACGTATTCAACCATCCGAAAAATAAAACGGAGCAATTTCAAAATAAAAAAACAATGGAACTGGTAGAGCGAATGCGCGCGGAAAAAATAATTATGTTACAAGATTATCAATTCGGAACCAAGCGAATTGACACAAGCGACAAAAATTTCATTGACTATTTTCAGGAAAAAACCAACGAACGATATAATTCCGGTGGCAATTTTGGGAATTGGAATTCCGCTTTAAAGCACCTGAAGAAATGCTTTGGTAATACTTTAAAAATGTCAGAACTGAATGTAGAAAGCTGTAATCAGTTTAGGTTATATTTAGATACGAAAGCAAGAACAAAATCAAATCAGCCACTATCGCAAAACAGCAAGTACTCCTACCTTAATAAACTGAAAGCATGTTTGAAGTTAGCTTATAAAGAAAAACTCCATAGAGAAAATCTTTCCGATTTTATTAAAGGTTTCAAGCAAGGAGAACCGGATCGTGAGTACTTAACGGTTGAAGAAATTGAAAAATTAGCTGCAACACACTGCAGATATCCAATTTTAAAACAAGCTTTCCTGTTTTCCTGCCTAACGGGAATTCGCTGGAGTGATATTCAGCGCCTCACCTGGGAAAATCTTCGGTATTCAGAAAAGAGAGGATATGAGTTGTCATTCCGTCAAAAGAAAACCGGAGGCAAAGAATATTTACCAATCAGTGAACAGGCAGTATCATTACTTGGTGAGCGCGGACCCGATGAGCAGCGGTTGTTTATCGGGTTAAAATACAGCTCCTACATAAATGTAGGTTTATACAAGTGGATTGCAGATGCCGGCATTAAAAAGAAAATTTCTTTTCATTGCGCCAGACATGCGCACGCCGTTATACTGCTTGAAAACGGAACTGATATTTTTACAGTGAGCAAAATGCTAGGCCATCGTGAATT
>OMJH01000213.1 GCA_900299295.1 Bacteroidota bacterium | reverse complement strand
GATTAAAAAATCAACTTCAAAACGGGGAAGCTAGCTTCCCCGTTTTGAAACAACAAGAATTACTAAATGAAAATAAACTAAATTAGTGCTGTCCTAATTAAGGGAGGGTTACACACGCTGTTATAGGTAGGTTATTTAAACTCTTTCTATGGCGAACACGATTTTACACTTAAAAAAGATAATGAAATCAATTTTCTAGAGTAAAATCATTAATTATTGCAAAATGTTTTCAGTTTGTTTTTCAGAATCAGTTTGCGCTCTTGAGCTAAGAGTAAAAGCGCTCTTAGACTAAATGAAGTTTGCATGGGAAATTCTAAGCAAACTGATTTTTATTTGCTTTGATTGAACTGAAAAATTCATATTCAGTTGCAAATAATCACTTTAATTCAATTTCAAATGTCACACTAGATTCATTTGACTTAAACCTACCTTTAAATCTAACATCAATTTTTTTGAATGGACCATTAAAGGGCTCATCAAAACCTATTGCTAGCTTAACAGCATCAATTTTATCAATTTGATTTGAGTAAGCCTTAGAAATTGGAATTGAGAAAATTGCTTCGTTTGGTCCATACATCCAATTAAGCAACAAATTAGGACAATCTTTTGAATTTGAATATTTGACATTAGAAACTATCACTGATTTAAAATCACTTTCCGCATCAAAGCATTTTCTAAAATTTGTATTAGTTAGCGTTATTTTATGTTTCATTGTTCTTACATTTTTCTATTCTTGCACCAGCAAGATAAATTACCTATAACGGTACGCGTGCCGGCGCACGTTTTTGCAACAAATTACTCATGCGAATATATCAATTAGCATAACAACTCGCAAAAATGGCGCTTGCACGCTGTTAGCGGTAGTTATTCTTTAAAATCGTAAATTTGTTCGATGGGAAAACACATAAAATTCATATCGTCTGAATACCTTGATGTATACTCGTCAAAATGCAAAATTGATTGGTTGGAAGTGTTTCATAAATTAAGAGCGAAGTCAAGCTTTACAACTGAGGATTTTGAATATTATCTTATTGCATCTTCTTTATATTCGTCAAAGATTGAAGGGAATACGCTTGATGCAAATAGTTTTTTCAGAAATAGGGGCAACAAAAGTTTTCCCAAGAAAAAGGAGGTTCAAGAAATTGAAGATTTGGTAAAGGCTTACAAGTTTGCATCTGAAAACAATCTAAATAAAACCAATTTTCTTAAAGTTCACAAAATTCTTTCCAATACACTCTTGCCTGTCAAATTGCGTGGAAAAGTCCGGAAAGAGCAGGTAGGTGTAAGGGATTCAAAAACGCTTAAATCTGTTTATTTGGCAGTCGAGCCTCAGTTTGTTAATGAAGAATTAACTAAATTATTTGTTGACATTTCAGAATTATTAAAGAGAGAATTGTCATATAAAGATGTTTTTTATTATGCTTCAATGATTCATTTATGGACAGCAAAGATTCATCCTTTTATGGATGGTAACGGTCGGTCGGCACGTTTACTCGAAAAATGGTTTTTAGTTTCAAAACTTGGTTTGGCTGCTTGGTCTATAAATTCTGAAAAATATTATTGGGATAATCGCCCTGATTATTACCAAAATATTGCATTGGGTTATAATTATTATGCTCTTTATTGGAACAGATGTTTACCTTTTTTATTGATGTTACCACAAGCCCTTAAAGATTCAATACATTAAAATTAGTTTACAAAGTCAATAGGCATACTATTAATTGGAAATAGCCGGTATTTCGTATTTGTTTGCATCAATTATTTTGGGAATGGCTGGTTTAATAAAGTCAGATTTAACTGTTTTTTTGTAGGGCTTATTACGCTCTCCATTTTTATTTTCTTGGCTATATTCAGTGTTATAAGGGATGTGGTCAAAATAATTACCGCTAACGGTTTCGGGCTTTGCGGTCGGGCGGGTTTCGGAGCGCAAAGTTTCCATTTATTACTAAAGGTTATTTGTAGAATAAAGCTCCACGTTTGCACTTCAGCCAGCATGACGCAAAGCCTGTGTTATCGGCTGGCATTCGGTTTTGTTGTGTAAGTGATACTTAGAGTTTATTAAATGATGTTTCAACATGAACTCCTTTCGCCAATGTTTGATAAACTACACAATATCTTTCAGTAAGTTTGGCAAGTGATTGCATTTGTTCTTCGGTAGCTTTTGTGTCAAGAATAAAGGAGAGGCGAATGTTTTTGAAACCTACAGGAACTTCTTTTGAAACTCCTAAAGTGCCACGAAAATCTAAATCACCTTCGACTTTTACTATTCCTTCTTTAATGTCAATCTCAATGGCAGTCGCAACTGCAGCGAGTGTAACTCCTGCACAAGCAACCAATGCTTCTAAAAGCAAATCGCCCGAGCAAGCTAACATTCCTGTGCCGCCTGTTGCCTTGTGAAGCCCTGCTTCAACTATTGCTTTGCCTGTTTCAACCTTGCATGAAATCCCTTCGCCAATTTTTCCTTGAGCTTTCAAAGTGATAAATGCTGCATCGGGTTGTTCTCGATACTTTTCTTTAATCGGTGCTTGTAATTTTTTTAGTTGTTCTAAATTCATTCGTTTAAGTTATTTTGATGCTGTCTTTTTCAAGTTCCTTTCGGCTTTTATACTTGCCGATAACGGT
>OMJH01000212.1 GCA_900299295.1 Bacteroidota bacterium | reverse complement strand
TTTTACATAAAGGTTAAGAGCTAAACCAACACAGGATTTGGCACAAATTCTTCGAACCAATCACCTGCAAGTTCAGCAACTCGTTCCAACTTTCCGGGCTCTTCAAATAAATGTGATGCTCCCGAGATTATTTCCAATTCCTTCTGATTCGAACCAATTTTGCGCAATGCCATTTGATTCATTGTAATTACATCAGTGTCAAGTGAACCCACAATCAATAATACCGGTACATTAACCACAGCTAGTTTATCCATGGCTAAATCCGGACGACCGCCGCGCGACACAACCGCGCGTACTGATTTTTGCAATATAGCCGCGGCACGCAATGCCGCTGCAGCACCTGCGCTAGCACCAAAAAACCCAATTGGCAATTGACTTGCAGAAGAATACTTTTCCAAATACTTAACAACCTCAGTTAAACGGTTTGTCAATAACGAAATATCAAACCGGTTGCATACCACTCATCTTCTTTTTCGGTGAGCAGATCAATTAAATGGGTTCCAAACAACCTTTCACGTAATTGCGCAGCTACAAAATTATTTCTTGAGGAAAACCTGCTGCTGCCACTGCCGTGCGCAAAGATGATTAAGCCCCTCGCCTCAAACGGAATAATTAAATCAGCAGTTAATTCTACACCGCCGGTAGGAATTGAAAGAGAAAATTTTTGTTCAGATGATATGAGTTGAAATATTAAACAACGAAATAATTAAAAAGGCAATTGAAAAAAAATGAGAACGATAAAATGTTAAATGAAAAAAATCAGTTGAACCGCGATAAATCAATTACCGTGTTGAATAAACTCCTCAAATGGAATTCCGTCTAAGAATTCAGATGAATAAATGTAAAGTTTAATTTTTTGAGCCCATTGAGCATGGTTGAAACGTTCATCTAAAAATGTATAGGGAAATGGTTTTCCAAAGTGAATTTTAACTGTCTTTCCACGCTGACGAAACATTTCATCAGGAAGTAACAACATTTCAAAATTTGCTTTAATTCCCAATTTGAGCCGCAAATTTGCGAAGCGATAAAAAAACTTAGAATTTTCTCCTTCTATAAAAACAGGTACAATATCGCGCTTATGATCGATTGCCTGTGTAACAAAACCTTTTCGCCATGGCAAATCATAAATTCTTCCATCGGTTTTCCGGGAAACCATTCCGGCTGGAAAAAAAATCACAGCATCTTTGGAAGTCAAATGATTTTCCATGATACGTAGTGATTTTGCTGAGGTAGTTGTAATTTTGTTTACTCCAATGAAAACCTCTCCATAATTTTTGAGGTTCTTCAATATATCATTAACGACAAACTTCGTGTCGTTGCGAATATCGCCGACAGCTTTTACCAAAGACATCCCATCCAATCCGCCTAAAGGATGATTCGCAGCTATTATAATTCCTCCCGTTTTTGGAACCCGTTCTGCGTTGATGGCTTCAATCGTTGCGCCAAGGTTTTCGAGTGCGCGTGTGTTGTATTCTAAACCATAATAATCTTTTATCTCATTCATGATGCGATTCAAATCATCCTCATGAAGTTTACGTTTTAACCAGCGGAAAATAAAACCAGGTAGCCACTTTTTAAGTCGTGGTGCCCTTTCACTTAAAACCTTTTCAACGTCAATGAATTTTGTATTCGTCATGGGGCCTAATCAACTGCGCTTCATCAATTACCTTTGTCCGGATTTTTAATTAACTGTAACTCTTTTTCAATAGTTCCGAGGCGATCATAAAATTTATTCAGGTTGCGAAAGTGAATATAGCAACGCTTAAATTCACCAATCGGAAAAGCCGGTGAACCCTGCAGAATTTCTCCCTCCTTTTCAATAGAAGAAGCAATACCTGACTGCCCAGCTATTTTCACACCGTCTGCAACCCGAATATGACCTACCACTCCGGCCTGACCGCCAATCATTACATTTTTTCCGATTTTTGTGGAACCCGCAATAAAAACTCCACCGGCCATTACCGTATTCTCTCCTACTTCCACATTATGCGCAATCTGAATCAGATTATCCAGTTTAACACCTTTGCGAATAATAGTTGAGCCCATAGTTGCCCTGTCCACCGATGTATTTGAGCCAATTTCAACATGATCTTCAATGATTACATTTCCTATCTGAGGAACTTTCTTGTAATTATTTTCGGAATTCGGAGCAAAGCCAAATCCATCGCTTCCGACAACTGTACTAGCGTGAATTGTGCACTGGGCTCCAATAAGGCAATCATGATAAATTTTAACACCCGGAAAAAGAATGGTTCCGTCTCCTATCTTAACATTATCCCCAATATAGCATTGCGGATAGATTTTTACATTATTTCCAATCTGTACATTATTTCCAATGTAAGCAAATGCCCCTACATAACATTCTTCGCCAAGTTTAGCGGATGCAGAAATATAGGAAGGTTGTTCAATACCTTTTTTATCCCCTTTAAACTGATTGTAAAATTCAAGTAATTGAGCAATGCTGCCATAAGGGTCTGCCACTCGAATTAATGTACAGCCTGATTTCAACGGCTTTTCCGGCTTGAATTCCTTGCTAACGATTACTATGCTGGCACTTGTCTCATAAATAAATGGTGTGTACTTAGGATTGGCAAGAAAAGTTAATGTTTCAGGCATTCCTTCTTCAATTTTAGAAATACCCGAAACAAGTGTATTGCCATCACCATCAACGCTGCCGTTGATTATTTCTGCGATTTGAATTGCCGAAAACTTCATTCCAATAAAATAATACAGGTTAAAAGAAATTCAACAGTGGAAAATTAACAAAAATCCTTCAAAACCGAAAGGTTATATAAAAATGAAAGCTGTTTTCAGTAGAATTCCTCTTGCTTGTTACGCCCGTTAAATCCGACCGACCAAAATAACAAAGCGGCTGAATGGATAAAAAATACCATCAGATAATGCTCTGTTCCGGTTTCAAAATTGTATTGATAACATCGGTAAAAATGAAATCCAAGAAAAGGCAGGTAAATAACAGCTGCGATTAAATTATAAAAAAAATACTTCCTTCCTTTGGTTTCAATTTTAAATAATCTCCATGCAACAAACCATGCAACTACTGAAACCAAAAGCAAAATTGAACCTGCACCCTGCGCTAGCGCATCTGAAGCTGCTTTTCCGCCTAAAGAATCACGCGCCGCAACCGATACTGATAAAAAAAAAAATTTCATTTGTTAAACAAAATTAGTAACCAAAAATATCTTCAAGTGTCAAATAAACTACCTCACCATACTTCTCAAGAATACTTTTATTCAAATCCGCTTTTTTACCAACCACAAGTGAAGTATATTTTAAATTTTTAATATACTGGGATTGAAAGTTTAGTACATCCTTCATCTCCATCGATTCCATTTTACTTAAAATTGCCGGACGGTAATTTGAATTGATACCCAGTTTCCTTGATGCTTCATAATCGAATAACAATCCGGCTTTTGTAATCCTTGCTGTTTTCATACTTTGAAGTGCCGAAGCCTTCGCAGAATTAAATTGCACACTGCTGGTTGGCATTTCTTTCAGTAAACGAGTCATTCCCTCCATTGCTTCATTGAGTTTATCGGACTGAGTACCGATGAAGGCATAATTTACGTACTCTTTACCTTTTTTATCCGGCGAAGAATAAACAGAGTAGGTTGAATAAGCCAGGGCTTTTGACTCACGCAAATCCTGAAACACGATGGATGACATACCACCTCCGAAATATTCATTGTACATGGATACACCCGCAGTCATTTCTGGATTAAAAACATCTCCCTTTGCAATCATCATCACATCCGCTTGCTTCATATCAAAATCGACAACATATACCTTCCCTCCTGTCGTTAACATTGGGTATTTTTTAGGGTCAGGAACCGGGACAGGTTTTTTCATGGAATGAAATTTCTGTAGGCATGCTACAAGATCAGGAACCTGAGAGGGTCCGTAATACAACACACGCATTTCATACGTATTTAAACCTGATAATAATTTGATTAAACGCTGCCCTTTTAACTTTTTAAGTTCGGACTCCGGCAAAACATCAGTGAACGGATTCTTCTTTCCATACTTTGCATAATTCAGCAACGCGCTTTGTAAAATGACTGTCTTATCCAATTTTGCATCGGTTCGTTTTTTTAAAATATCGTTCACGAGATTTTTCAACACTGCTTCATCAGGGTTTGCATTTTGTAAATAATGTTCAAATAATTCAACACCTTTTTCAAAATTTTCAGCCAATCCGTTTAAGCTAATAGTAATACCCTCATTTGAAAACCCAATATTAAAAGAACAACCTATTTTAAAAAATTCCTGAGAAATTTCATCCGCACTGTATTTTTTGGTACCTAAAAATTTAAAATACTCAATGGCAACCGGCCATAAAGGATCTGTTGCCTTGCCGATATCGTAATAATAGTATAATTGAAAGGTTTGATCTTCTTTATTGTTCACATAATGTAATGGCAACCCGTTTAATAAAGTTGTTTTTAGAATGTCTTTTTCATAGTCTGCAAAAACTGCCTGAATTTCCTCCGAATTGGATTCCACAATTTGCTTTAAAAATGGACTCTGCTGTTCTCGGTTTACCTCTACAGGAGTAATTGCAGGCTTTTCCACCTTTGCAACATCATTGTCTTCTCCGGTACGTTTATACACCACAACATAATTATCCTTTAAATTAGAATTCGCAAAACTGACAACATCAGTCCTGCTAATACGACTGATTCTATCCAGTTCCTGCACTTTTGTCTTCCAGGAAATTCCATTTACGAAAGCGTCCATCATCTCCCCGGCACGCCCGTAATTACTTTGCAACTGACGAATCTTTTCAATCTTAATCTGATTAACGACAGCAGTTAACATCCAATCTGGAAAATTTCCTTTCTTTAATTCTGAAATTTGTTGTAAAAGGGCATCCTTCACCTCTTCAAGTTTCTGTCCTTCCTTTGGATACCCGTCAAGAAACAAACACGAATAATCTTTCATTACAAATTCGCCTGCCGATGATGAAATAACTTTTTGCTTCTTGTTAAGATTCAAATCAAGCAAGCCTGCTTTGCCATTATATAAAAGTGAGGAGACAACACGAAGCACATCAGGATCAGATGAAGCTGCGCCTCCAAAACGAAAACCAAGATTCACTGATTCTGATTCCGGTCCATAAACCTCACGAACCAAGGGAGATTTCATTTCATCCTCGGATTCAAATATGTATGGCGTAACTACTTTGGGAGCCATAAAAGAAAATTTTTCGTCAATGAGTTTAATCACTCGTTCAGGATCAAAATCGCCCGCCATAATAATGGCCATATTGTTTGGGACATAATTTGAAGCGTAATATTTTTTGATTTCGCTGATTGACGGATTTTTCAAATGTTCGATGGTTCCAATGGTAGTCTGGGTTCCATAGGTGTGTTTAGCGAACAATCCCTGAAATACTGCATCCCAAACTTTGTCTTCATCGCTGTCCAAACTTATATTTTTTTCTTCATAAACAGCTTCCAATTCGGTATGGAAAATACGCATTACCGGATTTCTAAATCGCTCAGCCTCGATATTCAACCAGTTTTCAATTTGATTGGAAGGAACGTTATTAATGTAAACCGTTTGATCAAAAGATGTAAACGCGTTGGTACCTGAGCAGCCAATTGCGGCAGTCATTTTATCATATTCGTTTGCAATGGCAAATTTTGCCGCAACTCCTGAAACACTATCAATCTGATGATAAATAGTTTTGCGCTGCAAGTCATCTTTTGTATTCCGATACACTTCGTAAAGCGCTTCGATTTTTTTCAATTCCGGTTCTTCACGTGCAAAATCCAGTGTACCATATTTATCCGTCCCTTTAAAAAGCATATGCTCAAGATAGTGTGCAAGCCCAGTTGCGTTCGGAGGATCATTTTTGCTTCCTGCGCGAACCGCAATCATGGTTTGAACACGCGGAGCATCTTTGTAAACACTTAAGTAAACACGTAAACCATTTTTCAGCGTATAAATTTTTACGCCCATAGCGTCGCCGGCTACCGTTTCAGGAATTAAAGAACCTGGGGAATTTTGTGCAAATGAGAAATTTATAACTAATAAAATCAATACTGCTGATTTTAGAAAGTAATGAACTTTTGATTTTTTCATGTTTGAAAATTAAAAATCGATTTCTAGATTAAACCTCCTGCTCATTTCCATAATAAGCGGATTTTTTTCGGCAAGATGATGGAATTTATCTTTCGGAGAATAAATTTTCTTTTCATTTGAAATTTCTGCCTCTCTGAATCCAAACGTAATTTTTGAATTGGAAAGCTGCTTTCGGAGATAATCCAAAAAATTCTGACTGTGTTCTTGAAATGACTCTGACTGTGCTTCGTTATGAATTGGAATAACAATATGAGTTTCGTCTTTAATTTCTACAGGACGATCGGTTAAAACAGAATATGCCATTCGATTTACATTTTTAATTTGTTCATCGGTAAAAATTCGAATGGTTTGCTGCACAAATTCAAGTTCTATTGCTTTTTCAATGGCAGATTCAACGCTACCCGACACCTTGGACGAACTTGCGACATTAGCTGTAGAAACGAAAACAGAATCACGAAGAGAAAATCCCGACTTTGGAGTTAATTGAACTAAATTTGTGAGCGGTGATGTTGAAACCTTAATTATTTTTTCCGGCTCCACCATCGGATGTGGAGGAATTGAAGTTTTAACTGCACTATGAGTTTTACCGGGTACGGATGTATCGGAAATTATAGTATCGTCGCTTAGGTCATTTTTTTTTTCGGCTTCCGTACCGGAAACCGTATTAAGATGAGACATCTGTATCAATGCCATTTCAACATGCAATCGCTGATTTCGGGCAGATTTATAACTGACATCGCTTTTGTTAAGCAGCGATAAGGATTTTAGTAAAAAAAGCATTGGCGCCTGTTGGGCCTGTTGACTATATTTCGATTTAACGTGTTCGCTCACTTCCAGTAATTGAAGCGTAACAACATCCTTGCAAACAAGCAAATTTCTGATATGTTCAGCAAGACCAATAAGAAAATGGTGCCCATCAAATCCCTTCCGAAGAATTTCATCAAAAACCAGAAGAACTTGAGGTAACTGAGAAGCCAGCATCAAATCTGCAATTCGAAAATAATAATCGTAATCAAGTACATGAAGATTTTCGGCGACCGCTTTGTAAGTTAGATTGTTTCCGGAGAAACTCACCATTTGATCGAACATTGAGCAGGCATCTCTTAACCCTCCGTCGGCTTTCTGAGCAATTAAACGTAAGGCTTCTTCTTCCGCAACAATACCTTCGGTTGAAGCGATCCAAGCCAGATGACCGCTCATATCATCTATTTTTATTCGGTTAAAATCGAAAATCTGACAACGCGATAGAATCGTTGGAATGATTTTATGTTTTTCGGTAGTTGCGAGAATAAAAATCGCGTGGCGCGGAGGTTCTTCGAGCGTTTTAAGAAAAGCATTAAAGGCTGCCGTACTGAGCATGTGAACCTCGTCAATAATGTAAACCTTATGTGAACCCAGTTGAGGAGCAAACCGGACCTGCTCCACAAGTTGACGAATATCGTCAACCGAATTATTGGATGCAGCATCCAGTTCATAAACATTAAGCGATTGGCCGGAATTGAATGAAAGGCACGACTCACAGGTATCGCATGCCTCACCTGATGCATCCACCTGAAAACAATTAATTGTTTTAGCAAGTATACGGGCACAAGTGGTCTTTCCAACCCCGCGCGGCCCGCAGAACAAAAAGGCCTGAGCGAGTTGTTTATTCTGGATGGCGTTCTTTAAGGTACCCGTGATGTGCTGTTGACCAACAACGGTCCGAAAAGTTTGCGGACGATATTTTCTGGCAGTAACAATGAAATTTTCCATCTTTGGTCTACGTACAAATTTAATTTTTTAGTTTTTCAAAGTGAATCATTAAAGTTGAGAAGAATCGTTAATTTATTAACCGGATGTGGATAAAATAAATTCAAAAAAGGTACATTTAATCTTGATTTCAGGTCATGAGAATTGAAAGAATACTTCTTTTTTCCTTTACATTTTCAATTTTGCACCTATCCTTATTTGCACAACGAACCTTTTCGGTGAGCGGATCCTTATTGGAAGTTGACTCACAAAATGTGATTCCTTTTGCCTATGTTATCAATTTGAACTCGCAAAACGGAGTGGTTACCGCAGGTAACGGAAGTTTTGTAATTAGTGCGTCGGAAAAGGATAGTTTGCAATTTTCCTGCATCGGATATGAAAAATTAATCGTGAAGGTTATCTCCATTCCTAATCTGAATGATTCTACTAAAACCTATAAAAAATTTTATCTGAAGAGAAAAGTTTATGATCTGGGAATGGTTTATGTAACAAAAATCAAGATTAAACCCAACGAAAGGGAGTACATGAACCGAATAATCAATCGGCCCAAAGTACAAAATATTAACGTTGCTGAAAGTCCAATAACTGCGTTGTGGCAGAACTTCAGTAAGAAGGGAAAAGAATTACAAAAACTAGAAGCAATTTTTATTGAGTTGTTAAATAATGAACAGATTGAAAAAAAATTAAACACCGAAATCCTTCGAAAATTATTGGATGATGAAAACATTACCCTGGAAAAATTCCGGATAATTTGCCCTGAGATAAGTGATTATTTTATTCTTCATCATGACGGCTATGAATTATACAGCGTGGTATCACAAACTTACAAATACCACCTGCGTGCCGCACAACAGTAATCAATAGAACGTACACGTAAATTGAAATTTTTTGGTGTGTAACGGTGGTAAGTTGATGATTCCTTCCTTAACTGTAAAATCGCCGTTAAACCCTTGACTATCGGCAACACCGGCCCATGGTTCAAGACAAACAAAGTGATTACAGTTACGCTTAGACCAAATGCCAAAATGAGTAAATGAATTATCCCACTCCATTTTAACAAATGGTTTACTTTTGTTTTTGATCACCATAGATTTTGATTTCAACGACTTAAAAATAATCGCATCCTCATCAAATAAATCGGTATTCAAAATAAGTTCATTCCCTTTAGTTTCAAACAAGACGGAGTCCGGAGAAAGTAAACCATTGCTTACAAAATAACGTTTCGTAACTTCCTGCTGTTCAAATTCAATACTGTAGTTTTTCATACCTTCTTGCAATAAAAAAGCCGGATGAGCTCCTAATGAAAAAGGCAAGGTAACTGCATCAGGATTAAATACAGCCATAGTGGCAACAATTGAGTTTTCAATGATTTCATATCGAATTTTTAATGAAAAATGAAAAGGATAAATTTTTCGGGTTTCTTCACTTGCACAAAGTTCCATTTCCACAACATCATCTGAAAAAGCAATCGTTTCAAATAACAGTGTCCTTGCAAAACCGTGTCGCTCCATTGTATAACTCATCTCATTTAAACGATAGGAACTATTTAAAAGCTCGCCAACAATCGGGAATAATACAGGCGCCCTTCTGCTCCAATAAGCAGGATTTCCCTGCCATAAAAATTCGATATCGTGGTTAGCGCTTTTAATGGACTGCCATTCCGCTCCAAGAGGATTAACCCTTAGCTGCAGGAAATTATTTCGAAGGGTAATCATATCCAAATTACGCCTTCAATCGCATTTGCTTTCCTATACACCGTAATAATTTCATCAACGTCCATCACAACTTGTTTTGCTGTGATTGCCACATATTTTCCGGCGAACGAAGTTTTTCGATGCATTTCGGTTTCAGATCCGAATAGATTTTCCAGCATTGCAATCTTACGATTATCAGCCTTAACTATAAATTTAAACATGTAAACAGAAGGAAATTGCAAACTTTGTTTTAACTTTTCTGAAAATGATTCAAAATCAAATTGAGCCATGCGAAGAAAAATAATACGTGTAAACTAAAAACAATCCAAATCCCAATAAAGAAAAACCGGTAATCCAGTTTACTATCCGTATGAGACGAATGGTAACATAGTGTTTAATTTTTGCGGCGATGAAAACTTTCAACAAATCAGCGGACAGTACGCCAATTAAAGAAAAAACAAAAAACAAAATCATTTTTTTTAAATTGTATGCTGGCTCAATCGACTTGCCTACAGCAGTTACGTTTCCAATCCACAATGGCCAAACCATAGGATTAAAAAGATTGAGAAAAAATCCCTTCGTAACAAGCCAAACAGGTTTAGGTCTGGAAATATTTATTTCCTGATCTGTTTTTACATTTTCTTTTTTAGTGATATAAACTACGCCAAAAACAATCAAAATGATACCGCCAATTATGCCAACAAAAGATTGATTTTTTTGTTCACTTAAAAAATCCTCAGCGCCAAAATGAAATAGTAAACAAATTCCGAGTGACAACAATAAATCACTTAAAAAAACACCGATGGCAAGAGAGACTCCGGCACGAAAACCGTAACGAATACTTGTGTTTATCAAACCGAAAAAAGCAGGTCCGAATGAAAATGACAATAACAAAACTAAAATTGTTGCCTGATAAATTAATGCAAATGTCATTTTAATGAATAGAAATTATTCCTTTATAAATCCTTTTTCAGCAAGAAACTGCTGCCATTCTTCAAGTCGTTTCCCTTTCAACACCCGAGGAAATTTATTGGATGACCCGAAACGTCCGATTTTTTTTAAAAAATCATGGAAATGTTGCAATGGTAAAACTTCAACAAATACATCCTTTAAGGCCGCGCTTCGTTCAACTCGATAATCATCATTAATCAGGCATAAATTTTCGTCCAGTCGTTTTCTGAACAATTCCGTATCAACAGTTTTGTCGGAACCAATATACCAGCGATGCGCAAACAATCCTTCATGCGGGACACCCACAACGGTAAATTCATTAATAATTATTCCAAATTCATTTGCCGTATCCATGCAGGCTCGATTCATATTATCAACCGAAAGATGCTCTCCGCACAAACTTAAAAAATGCTTGGTACGACCTGTAATGATAACGCGCATTTCATCAATGTCAGTAAATCTTACCGTATCTCCTATTAAGTATCGCCATGCACCGGAACAAGTAGATAATAACAATGCATATTCCTTGTTCAATTCTACATCATTCATTGTTATTGCTTTTGGATTTGCAAGCATGTTTCCGTCGCTGTCAAAATTTTCTTCCGTAAACGGAACAAACTCCATGAAAATACCGACATCGGTTATCAGCTTCATGCTACCGTCCTCCGTTAATTTATCCTGATAGGCAATAAAACCTTCAGACGCCAAGTAGGTATCAAGGTAAACCAGTGGTTTTCCGGTAATTTTTTCAAAACTTTTTCTGTAGGGGGCAATTGAGACTCCGCCATGAACATAAATTCCGAGATTGGGCCAGATATCATGAATGGTTTTTACACCATAATGATCAATTATTTTTTCAAATAATATCTGCATCCAGGCAGGCACACCACAAACAATTCCGATATTCCATTTTTTTGCATTCAGCGTAATTTCCTCCAACTTAGAATTCCAGTCTTTGAACTGGGAGATACGTTTCCCGGGTTTTTGAAAATGCTGAAACCAAAAGGGGGATGACCCTGTAGTGATACCGCTCAAATCACCTTCATAATAGGTCCCATTATAGTTTAAATGGGTACTTCCGCCTAACATTAAAATTCCGCTGTCAAAAATTTCACGTGGTAAATTAAACTGATTCATTCCCAAAATCTGGCGGGCCGTGACTTTTCGAATTTGCTTCAAGGTGTCCTTGGTAACCGGAATATGTTTACTTGAAGATTCTGAAGTTCCTGAACTCAAGGCGAAATATTTTATATGATCTGGCCATGTTACAAACGGCTCGCCGTTCAAACAACGATACCACCAAGTATTAAACATGCTTTGATAGTCGTGAGCGGGTACTGTTTTTTGAAATGCATCGATAAGATTTTTCTGTTGAAGTAAGGACGAAAAATTATATCGTTCACCAAAGGCTGTAAATCTTGCTTTTGCAATTAATTTTTTTAACGTACGTACCTGATTTTTAACGGGAGATAATTTTCTCTTAGGAATTTTAGACCCGATATCAATCGTTCCTTTAACTATTCTTCCAAGAATTGCCATAGTACTCTACTTCGATGCACGAAATTAACGAAATCTGCCTTAAAAAGAACTGCAAGCCATCCGATCAAATTAAAGATCCAACGAAAACATCACCAAAATCAGGAAAAATAACTTAAATCGTGATTTGATTGTACGTTTTTCAAGGTTTCAAAAATAAGCTGAATAACTTGCCGAACATCCTCCTTGTGAACAGTTTCAACGGTGGTATGCATATATCGCAACGGCAAAGAAATTAATGCAGATGCAACACCGGCATTTGAATATGCAAAGGCGTCGGTATCTGTACCTGTTGCACGTGAAGCTGCCTGTCGTTGGAATTTAATGGAGTTTGATGTTGCAGTATCACAAATCAATTTCAATAATTTATTATGAACTGCCGGCCCATAAGTTACTACAGGGCCTTTACCACAACTTAAATCACCACTCTGTATTTTGTTCATCATAGGTGATTGAGTATCATGACACACATCGGTTATAATTGCAATGTCAGGTTGTAATTGATGCGCAATCATTTCGGCACCGCGTAGGCCCACTTCCTCTTGAACTGAATTCACAATATATAAACCAAAGGGTAGTTTTATATTTTGTTCTTTCAACAATTTCGCAACCTCAGCAATCATAAAACCACCAATGCGATTGTCCAGCGCACGGCCGCAATAATAACGTTCATTTAACTCCATCAATTCATCCTCGTAGGTTACAACACATCCAACATGAATTCCCAATTCATTTACTTCCTTTTCATTGCTGCAACCACAATCCAGAAAAATATTTTTAAGGGTTGGTGTTTCTTCTTTGCCCGGTTCGCGAACATGAATCGCTGGCCATCCAAAAACAGCTTTTACTATTCCTTTTTCGGTGTGAATATTCACTCGTTTACTCGGAGCAATCTGATGATCAGAACCGCCGTTTCGGCGTAAATAAATAAATCCGTCCTTAGTTATGTAATGTACAAACCATGAAATTTCGTCTGCATGGGCTTCAATCACCACCTTAAATTTCGCGTCCGGATTTATTATTCCAACCGCAGTACCATAGGTATCTGTGGTGATTTTATCCACGAAAGGACGAAGGTACTCCATCCATAATTTTTGCCCTTTCCACTCGAATCCGGTTGGTGCGGCATTGTTAAGATATGCGTAAAGAAAATCGATAGATTCCTTACTGAAGTTTGCTGAATTATTTTTCATGATGATGAAGTTCTAACTTTTTTCTTCCCAAATTGCAGTCAGATTGACAATAGTTTGAACAACCTTCTGCATATCCTGAACACTAACCCATTCCAGTTTACTATGAAAAGCATGCTCACCCGCAAAAATATTCGGACAAGGCAAGCCCATAAACGAAAGCCGTGAACCGTCGGTACCCCCGCGAATACTTGAAATGATTGGATCAATACCACTTCGTTTAATTGCTTCAGCCGCATAGTCAACCACCTGTGGAAATTTGTCCAACACTTCTTTCATATTCCGATATTGTTCTGTTACGTTAAATGAAAATTTGGATTTAGGATACTTTTTAAAAACTTTTGAAATTATTTCTTTCATTTCCTGTTCAAGTTCAAGTAAACCAGGAGTGGAAAAATCACGAACAATCAAATTTATTTTTGTTTCTTCAAGGTTTCCGCTTATAGATACGGGATGAATAAATCCTTGTTTTCCTTCCGTGTGCTCCGGCGTTTTTGTTTTTGGTATCAGCGAAATAATTTCGGCCGCAATTTTCATGGAGTTTTCCATTTTGTTTTTTGCAAAACCGGGATGCGTGGGAACTCCTTTGATTACTACCTGAACTGCATCTGCCGAAAATGTTTCATTCTCCAATTGGCCTAGTGTTTCGCCGTCAATCGTATATCCGAAATCAGCTCCAAGTTTTTTCAAATCACATTTATCAACGCCTCTACCAATTTCTTCGTCGGGGGTAAAAAGTATCCGGATTTTTCCATGTTTTATTTCCGGATGTTGCATTAAAAAATTTGCCGCATCCATGATTTCCGCAACACCCGCTTTATTATCTGCACCTAATAGTGTTGTTCCATCACTTGTGATGATGTCGTTTCCAATTTGATTCTTGAGTGCCGGATGTTCGGCAAATCGAATAATCTGACTATTGTCATTAGGCAAAATAATATCGTCCCCAGCGTAATTTAAATGTAATTGCGGATTTACATTTGCACCTGTGCAATCAGGGGAGGTATCAACATGAGAACAAAAACAAATTGTGGGGACCTGCTTAGTTGTAGTAGAAGGAATGGTGGCGTATATATAACCAAATTCATCTAACTCTGCATCCATAATACCCATTGCTTTTAATTCATCTAATAACAAACGACTTAAATTTTTTTGCTTATCCGTGCTGGGACAAGTTAAAGAGTCAGGATCACTTTGCGTATCAATTTTAGCATAACGCAAAAAACGATCAACTACGGTATAGGAATAAATTGTAAAATCGATCATAGTATAGTTTGGACAAAAATACAAAGGGAAATAATTCAATGAATAAAAATTTTAATCCAAAAAAATAATTACGTATATCGTAAAATGAATGGTGAGAACTTAATACTTTTACCCTCGTGATTGTATTTCCAAATGCTAAAATAAATTTAGGTCTTCAAATTATTGCCAAACGACCTGATGGATTTCATAACATCGACTCGGTGTTTTACCCCGTTGGCTGGGAAGACGTCCTCGAAATAATTCCATCCACAAGTTCAGGTGAAAATAATAAAGTCAGCTTCAGTCAAAGCGGAATCATATCCACATCCGGGGCGGAAGAAAATCTTGTTGTGAAAGCGTACAAATTGATGGATGCTACATTGGATTTACCACCGGTTAAAATTCATCTGCATAAAACCATTCCGACAGGCGCCGGTTTGGGCGGAGGAAGCGCTGATGCCGCCTTTACTCTTAAATGCATCAATGAACTATTTGAACTTCATCTTAGCGAGGATCAGCTGTTGAATTATGCACGAAAATTAGGAAGCGACTGTGCATTTTTCATTAAAAACAAACCAATCGCAGCAAGCGAACGCGGTGATGTTTTTAGTCCGTTAAGTTTAAACCTTTCAGCGTATTCAATGCTGATTGTATGGCCGGGAATCCACAGTAACACTGCGCAAGCTTTTCAAAAAATAAAACCTGAGCGGCCAAAAATGCGAAGCGAGGAGATTTGCGCCCTGCCTTTGCAGGAATGGAAACAGTATTTAAAAAACGATTTTGAATCTGCTCTTTTCAGTTCTCATCCTGAATTAAATTCCATTAAAGAAATGCTTTATGAAAAAGGCGCGCTTTACGCCTCCATGAGCGGAAGCGGCTCTGCGCTATTTGGGATATTTGAAAATTCGCTGCCCGATTTCAATTTCGCATCAAATTATCTTGTAAAAAAAATAATCCCGCAATAATTTACTTTTTTTGCTGACTTATTTTTTCGAGAATCTCTAATTGAAATTGCTGTATTTCTACCAAATGCTGCATTTGGCGCATGAGCAGGTGATCCATTTTTTCATGCAGCGAACGAATTTCAAGCTCCGCCTTTAAATTTACCTGATAATCGTGTTCTGCACGCAAACGGTCTCGAGCCTCTACCCTATTTTGACTCATCATAATAATAGGTGCCTGAAAGGCTGCAAGGGCAGAGAGCAACAAATTCAGTAAAATAAACGGATATGGATCAAACGCATCACGGGTTAGCAAAAACAAATTCGACAATATCCAAATAATCAAAAAAGCAAAAAATGTAATAACAAATCGCCAACTTCCTCCGAAATCGGCAATCCGGTCGGCCATTTTTTCGCCAAAAGTCAAATTACTATTGTAGGTAACATCAACATTCTTTGATAACAACTCACTTTCCTGAATACTTTTAATAACCTCTTTTTCCATACGCGTCAACTCTCCGTTGTCATGTTCAAGAGTATCTTCTACGTAATCGCGCATCAACTGCCCATAAGAAGAAATTGACAGGATTCCCTTCTGATCAATGTGAGGATATTGTTTAATAAGCATCTGAAACAATTGAGGACGCAATCCATTAATAAAAATAGCTAGGTAAAAACTTTCAAAACCAATGAACTTGGTAAAGAATTCATTACAGGATTGTTCAAAGAAGGAGATTTTTTCGGTTATCTGGCTTTACTGGAAGAAAATGAATATTCTGATTCGGCGGCAGCACTTGAAGATACAGAAGTTTGCCTTGTCCCAAAGGAAGAATTTTACACATTGATTTACAAAAATGCGGAAGTCAGTCGTAAGTTCATTAAAATGCTATCCGATGATCTTCAGGACAAAGAAAATCAACTATTGAAAATTGCCTATAACTCCGTTCGGAAACGTGTTTCAGAAGCATTACTTAAATTATATCAGCGATATAAAAAAGAGAGTGATCAGAAGTTTTCAATAGGAATCTCAAGAGCAGACTTAGCCAATCTGGCAGGCACGGCAACTGAAACGACTATCCGCACGCTTAGCGATTTCAAAGAGGAAGGAATTATTCAGATTAACGGAGGAACAATTACATTCTGCAACATCGAAAAATTGCAAAGGATGAAAAACTAAAAAACCGGGTCTAACCCGGTTTTTATTTTAATATCTGTATTGATCAGACTTAAAGGGTCCTTGTTTCGGAACCCCGATATACCTGGATTGTTCATCGGTAAGAACTTCTAATTGAGCACTTAATTTATCCAGATGTAACCTTGCAACTTTTTCGTCCAAATGCTTTGGTAAAGTATATACCTTGTTCTCATAGTTCGAACTGTTTTTCCATAATTCAATCTGAGCAAGCGTTTGGTTGCAGAAAGAATTACTCATTACGAATGAAGGGTGTCCTGTTGCACAACCCAGATTTACCAAACGACCTTCAGCCAATACAATTACATCTTTGCCTTCAATTGTAAACTTATCAACTTGCGGCTTGATTGTATCGCGGGATGAACCAAAATTTGACATCAACCAGGCCATGTCAATTTCAGTATCAAAATGCCCGATGTTACAAACAACAGTATTGTGCTTCATTTTTCTAAAATGACGCTCAACAACAATGTCTTTATTACCGGTAGCAGTAACTATAATATCAGCATAAGGAATAGCATCATCCATGCGTATTACCTGATAACCATCCATGCAGGCCTGCAAGGCACAAATCGGATCAATTTCTGTAACCATTACGCGAACGCCCTGAGAACTTAACGATTGTGCAGAACCTTTACCAACATCGCCGTATCCGGCAACTACCGCCACTTTTCCTGCAAGCATTAAATCAGTAGCACGACGAATTGCGTCAACTAAACTTTCACGGCAACCGTATTTATTATCAAATTTTGATTTGGTAACAGAATCATTAACATTTATCGCCGGAAGAGGAAGCGTGCCTTTTGTCATACGCTCATACAAACGTAAAACACCGGTTGTGGTCTCTTCAGAAATTCCTTTTATTCCTGCAATAAGTTCGGGGAATTTATCTAACACCATATTGGTTAAATCTCCACCATCATCAAGTATCATATTCAAAGGCTCTTGTTTTTCTCCGAAAAACAAGGTCTGTTCAATGCACCAATCAAATTCTTCGGCGTTCATTCCCTTCCACGCATAAACTGAAATTCCTGCAGCTGCAATTGCTGCTGCCGCATGGTCCTGGGTAGAGAAAATATTACATGAACTCCAGGTTACCTCAGCGCCAAGCTCAACAAGCGTTTCAATTAAAACAGCTGTTTGAATCGTCATATGAAGGCAACCCGCTATGCGAGATCCTTTCAGTGGTTTGCTGGCTCCGAATTCCTTGCGCAGCGCCATTAATCCCGGCATTTCCACTTCCGCTAATTTAATTTCCTTCCTTCCCCATTCAGCAAGGGAAATGTCTTTTACTTTGTATTTGACGAAATTTTTCACTTTTGTTGTTGACATTTTATGTTGGTTAAATTGTAAATTTACAGTCAATCTTTTTACTCTTGCAAAGTTAGTCCTTTGAGTTTAAAACAACAAATGAATTCAAGAAAGGTCGAAACAAAAGGTAAACGGCGATAAACTGCAATGAAAGAGATACAACAATTATCACCTTCACTACGGTTAGCCCTGCTAAGTTTAAGCAGTTATGAGCCATATAATGACCCATTACTCAGTCGTCGTGAGCATGAGAAAAATGCCGTTCGGTATTTAATTGATTTACTTTTCCCGCTGCAAAACCTGCAACTTTGCTACTCCGCGCTCGGAAAACCTTTTTTGAATAATTTACAAGGTGGAATTTCTATCAGCCATTCACACGATTTGATTGGAATTCTTCACGATACAGAAAATACACATACAGGATTAGATATAGAATTGATCAGAAACAAAGTGCTAAAAATCCGTCATAAATTTCTATCGGAGGTTGAGCAGAATTTTATCCCACCCGACAACGTAAAAATGCATATTATGGCCTGGTGTGCAAAAGAAACAATCTATAAAATCCATTCAGAAGGAAATTTAGATTTTGCAAATAAAATCCAAATTGATGATTTTACCGAAACGGCAGAAACACTTGATTGCGCATGTACTGCTCACGACTTTGCCTTCAAGAAAAAACTGAAAGTAGAACAAGTTGGAGAATACATATACACATGGCCTATTAATTAAAACCTTGGACTTTATTCTAAAAAAAATATTTTCGGCAAAAAAAAAAAGTAAAAAACTTCTTGCCGTTTTGATTGATCCGGATAAATTCAATCCGGATGTTATTGAATGTTGTATAAATTACAAACCCGACTTCATTTTTGTAGGTGGAAGTTCCGTTGCCAAGTCAGATTTTACAAAAACAGTAAAGTTTATAAAACAAAAGACCTCCCTTCCGCTGGTAATTTTTCCTGGCGATGAAAATCAGATTGACAAAAATGCCGATGGAATTTTATTATTGAGTTTACTTTCCTCCCGTGACGCGGATTATTTAATTGGCAAACATATTTCGAGTGCATTAATCTTGAAAAAATCTCAGCTTGAAATTATACCAACTGCCTATTTACTATTAGATGAATCCGGAAAATCCAGTACTGCTGTTGTTACAGGCTCAAAAGGAATCTCGCACAAAGAGAAACACTTAATTGCATGTTCAGCATTAGCTGCGGAACAGCTCGGTTTTAAAATTATATATCTGGAAGCTGGAAGCGGCGCCAAAAAAATAATCCCATCCACCTTGCTTAAAAAAATCGCCGGCATGATTTCATTGCCGGTTATAGCCGGCGGAGGAATTGACTCTGCAAAAAAAGCCGGAAACCTTTGGCAAAAGGGTGCCGACCTTATTGTTGTTGGAAATGCAATTGAAAGAAAAATCGATTTAATTCGTGAACTTTGTTTTAAGAGAAATCAATTGAATAAAAAATAAAAATGAAAATAATTGTGATCAGCAACAACAAAACGATTGAGAACGAAGATAAAATCATTACCAAATTATTTGAAGCGGGACTTGACAACTTTCACCTGAGAAAACCCCGGATGAGTACAAAAGGACTCGCCACCTTTCTTGAGAAAATCCCTGAACATTTTCATAACAGAATCGTAATTCATTCCCATCATAACCTGGCTGCAAAATTTAAATTAAAAGGAATCCATATAACAAAAAGTCACCTGAAAAATTTAAGAAGAACAAAGTGGAAATTATGGATACTTTCCTTTCGTCGGCCCCTAAAAAATCTAACGTTGAGCACATCAATTTCTCAGCTTCCCGATATTTACAAGCCGGATGAATTTGGATACAATTACATCTTTTTAAATCCGATTTTTAACCCTTTAACAGGTAAACTTCAAAACGGTTTTTACGAACAAGGTTTAAAGGCCGCCAATGAAAAAAGCGGTAAACAGCTAATCGCGCGTGGCGGTGTAAACATTTCATCCATTGAGATAATCCAACACCTTGGATTTCATGGTTTGGCCTTAAATTCCAGCATCTGGAGTAATGAAGATCCGGTTAATTACTTTTTGAAAATTACTGATGAATGCCAACGGCTTGGAATCAAAATTAATCCTTGAGGTAGTGCTATCGTGAAAAAAAAGAATCTGATTGTAATTGCAGGACCAACCGGTATCGGAAAAACTTCAATTGGAATCCGACTTGCGAAATATTTTAAATCTGAGATCCTATCTGCAGATAGTCGTCAGATTTACAAAGAAATGGAAATAGGAACCGCCAGACCCGATAAAACCGAGTTATCTCAAGTTAAGCATCACCTTGTTGGTCATGTTTCAATTCATGAAGATTACAATGTGGCCAAGTTCGAAAATGAAGCATTGCCAATTATTGAAAATAGTTCAGACAATATAATTTTCATGGTTGGTGGAACAGGTTTATTTATTGATGCAGTTTTATATGGACTTGATGAATTTCCCATAGTAAGTGAAAAGACAAGAATGTATGTGCGGTCAGAATTCGAAAAGAAAGGCATCCTATGGTTGCAAGAGCAAATTAAAAGCCAGGACACAACTTATTATGATTTTGTTGACTTAAACAATCCTCAACGATTAATGCGTGCGCTTGAAATATGTTTGACGGCAGGTAAGCCATATTCCGCATTCAGGAAAGGAATTAAGAAAGAAAGAAATTTTAACGTCATAAAAATTTTAATCAACGAAAGTCGAGCAGCACTTTATGAAAAAATAAACAATCGTGTTATGTTCATGTTGGAAAAAGGCTGGTTAGAGGAAGCAAAAAAACTACATCCGCAACGTTACCTGAACGCATTAAACACAGTTGGGTATAAAGAACTATTTGAAGTAATCGATAAAAAATTAAGCTTAGCGCTTGCCATTGAAAAAATCCGCCGGAATACACGTCGTTACGCAAAACGACAAATCACATGGTTTAACAATGGCGAAAATTACATATGCTTTGATCCTTACGATGTGGCAGGAATTATTTCCTATATCGAAAATTCCCTTAAAAATCAGAAATAATTTAGAGCAAAAAAAGAAGGTAAAAAACAGTTGAATTTTTGATTAAAAAACTTCTAACTTCTGCAAGAAAAAACATGTATAATAGTGATAAATTTTATCAACAAATGTTAACAAGTTTTCATTCGGAAAAACCACTCAAAAACGCTATATTTACGAGAGTAACAAATCAATTAAATAATTTTAAATTGGGATAATTTTTCTCTTTTATGGATAACAGCACGAATGAGTCATTAACTAAAGATTACGGCGCAAACAGCATTCAGGTTTTAGAGGGTTTAGAAGCAGTACGAAAACGCCCTGCGATGTATATAGGTGACGTTGGCGTAAAAGGACTTCATCATCTCGTTTATGAAGTAGTTGACAATTCAATTGATGAGGCCTTGGCCGGTCATTGTAAGAACATCGAGGTCCGCATACTTGCAGACAACTCCATCTCTGTAAAAGACGATGGTCGTGGTATTCCAACAGGAATGCACGAAAAAGAAAAAAAATCTGCCTTGGAGGTTGTACTTACCGTACTCCATGCCGGAGGAAAATTTGATAAAGACACTTACAAAGTTTCCGGCGGTTTACACGGTGTAGGTGTGAGTTGTGTTAATGCGCTTTCCAGTCACTTAAAAGCTGAGGTACACCGCGAAGGGAAAATTTTCGTTCAGGAATATTCCATCGGTAAACCGCTCTATGACGTTAAAGTGATTGGTGAAACCGCTTACAGAGGGACCATCGTTACATTTAAACCCGACACTAGTATTTTCATTGTCAGTGAATACAACTACAACACGCTGGCCAATCGTATGCGTGAGCTTTCTTACCTGAACAAAGGCATTCGCATCACCCTGATTGATGAACGTGTGAAAGACGAAAGTGGTAATTTCCTGAGTGAAACCTATTTGTCTGAAGGTGGTTTACGTGAGTTTGTTGAATATCTTGATGTGAGCAAAGAAAGACTGATTGAAGAAACCATTTACATGGAAGGCGAAAAATCAGGAATTCCTGTTGAAGTTGCAATGATTTACAACAGTTCTTTCAGCGAAAGCGTTCAGAGCTATGTAAACAACATCAACACGCACGAAGGTGGAACTCATTTGGCCGGTTTCCGAAGAGGACTCACGCGAACCTTAAAAGCCTACGCCGAAAAAAATGGATTACTGGCAAAAGTGAAATTTGAAATCAGCGGCGACGATTTTCGTGAAGGACTAACCGCAGTAGTTTCCGTAAAAGTTGCCGAGCCGCAATTTGAAGGACAAACCAAAACCAAACTCGGCAACAATGAAGTCATGGGAGCCGTTGATCAGGCGGTGAGCGAGATGCTGACCAATTACCTTGAAGAACATCCAAAACAAGCCAGGCTTATCGTTGATAAGGTGGTTTTAGCCGCAACTGCGCGACACGCCGCACGGAAAGCCCGGGAAATGGTGCAACGTAAGAGTGTCATGGTAGGAAGCGGATTACCCGGAAAACTTGCCGATTGCTCCGACTCCGATCCTGTAAAGTGTGAATTATTCCTCGTAGAGGGAGATTCTGCGGGCGGAACGGCAAAGCAGGGACGCAATAGAAATTATCAGGCAATATTACCGCTTCGCGGTAAAATCCTCAATGTAGAAAAAGCACTCGAATACAAAATCTACGAAAACGACGAGATTAAAAATATTTTTACTGCGTTGGGAGTTTTTCGCGGAACGACCGAAGATGAACGCGCATTAAACATTGAAAAATTACGTTATCATAAAATTGTAATCATGTGTGATGCCGACGTTGACGGTTCTCACATCACTACCCTGATTCTGACTTTCTTCTTCCGCCACATGAAAGAATTGATAGAACGAGGGCATGTTTACATTGCAGCTCCTCCGCTTTATCAGGTTAAAAAAGGAAAAGATTTTCGCTATTGTTGGAACGAAGAACAACGCGAGTTAGCTGTTCGCGAAATGGGTGGCGAAAAAACTGATTCCGTCAACGTACAACGGTACAAAGGTTTGGGCGAAATGAATGCGGAGCAATTATGGGAAACTACCATGAATCCTGAAACCAGGACACTTCGAAAAGTGAGCATTGACAGCGCAGCCGAAGCGGATCGGATTTTCAGCATGCTCATGGGCGATGAGGTTCCTCCGCGCAGAGACTTCATCGAGAAAAATGCGAAATACGCAAAAATTGATGCCTAATCATTTATAATTTTAACAACAATATAAAACAAGAAAACATGAAAATTTCAGTAATCGGAGCCGGTAATGTTGGCGCCACTTGTGCAGACGTTATCGCACACAAAGAGCTGTGCAACGAACTCGTGATACTCGACATCAAAGAAAATTTTGCTGAAGGGAAAGCACTCGACATGTGGCAGACAGCACCTGTCAACAATTATGACACCCGTGTAAAAGGCTCCACAAATGACTATTCGAAAACGGCAGGCTCAGACGTAGTGGTTATCACTTCGGGGCTTCCGCGTAAACCGGGCATGAGTCGCGACGACCTTATTTCAACCAACGCGAACATCGTAAAAACCGTAACAGAAAACGTAATCAAGCATTCTCCAAACGCCATTATCATCGTGGTATCCAATCCACTTGATGTAATGACCTATTGCGCCTACCTGACTTCAAAAATCGACAGCA
>OMJH01000211.1 GCA_900299295.1 Bacteroidota bacterium | reverse complement strand
TCTTCCCATTCCGAACAGAGAAGTTAAGCCCGGCAGAGCTAATGGTAGTTGGTCTAAAGCCTGCGAGAGTAAGTCGACGCCATTTTTACAAAAACCCCCTTCCTAAAAGTTGGGGGTTTTTTGTTTTATAACAATACTTAAAAAAGGATTACGAAAATAATGAGTAGAAAATTGAAAAAGGGAAAATCAAATAGAAATAGGAATTAAAAGTGAAGAAAAAATACTGAGATAATAATGCAAAAAAGTCGCAATAAAATTCCAAATAAATTGAAGAAAGAAAAATAAATTTACTCAGTTACTGCAATATCCACCTCAGTTTCTTCATTTCGTTGCCCCCATTTCAACTTTACCGGAACCCCACCGCTCACCGGCATCATTATGCTGCTGTCAAATCCTGTTGCGAATAAATAATAATTACCATACCGCAATTCTTCAATGTGAACGTGATTTTCATGAATGCCAACCAGTTTTAAATCATAATCGGAAGTTGGGTCCGCTGGTTTTTCTTTCGCCCCGAACTTTACGTAAACGGTCGGGAAATTAATTGGTGTCCCATGATGAACGGTGTAAGCTGCAATGCTGGCATTGCCTCCGGTATTGCTTTTCTTGCAGGAAATGCAAATGACAAGAAGCGCAGCAATAAGAAATGCTGAAAAAAATAATTTTTTCATTTCAGTTTTTTTAGCAAAACTCTTCGTATGCCATTTTCAAATGCTCAGCAATCATATCAGCACTTCTTCCCTCAATGTGATGGCGCTCTACAAAATGAACAAGTTCTCCGTCCTTAAACAAGGCAATGGCAGGTGAAGATGGTGGATAAGGTGAAAAGTGTTTACGCGCCTGCGCTGTTGCCTCAATGTCGAAACCCGCAAAAACTGTCCCAAGTCGGATGGGTTTCTTTGAACCTTCCAATGATTTTTTAACGCCCGGACGAGCTGCACCGGCAGCACAACCACAAACTGAGTTCACAACCACCAGCAAGGTGCCTTTTTCAGCAATGGCTTTGTCAACTTTTTCGGGTGTGCTCAAATCTTCGAAACCAACGGCAGTTAATTCGCTTTTCATGGGTTTTACCAACGCTTCTGGATACATAATTATATTTTTTTGTTTTGTTTATTTTCTTCAATCAAAATTACGCTTTTTTCATCCAAATTTAACGTTGACAATTATCAATTGCCGCGTTAAAAAAAATTATATTTACCACAAAATCGTTTGAAATGAAAAATTTTTATCACTTAACAATTGCATTTTTTATTTTTTCAAGTTTGCTTGCGCAGCAACCGGTTAAAACATCGGGATATCAGTTAACCGAAGAAATAAAACGATCAGGCAACGAGATTGTAATCCCTTATAAAAAATACAAACTGCCCAACGGTTTAACTGTTATCGTTCACGAAGATCATAGCGATCCTGTCGTGTACGTTGATGTAACCTATCACGTTGGTTCGGCACGCGAGCAGGAAGGTCGTTCCGGATTTGCTCACTTTTTTGAACACATGATGTTTCAGGGAAGTAAAAACGTAGGTGATGAGATGCACTTTAAATACGTTACGGAAGCCGGAGGAACGCTGAACGGAACAACCAATACCGACCGAACAAATTATTTTGAAACGGTTCCTTCCAACCAACTTGAAATCATGCTCTGGCTGGAAAGTGACCGTATGGGTTTTTTGTTGGACAGTGTAACACATTCCAAATTTGAGGTGCAGCGCGCAACGGTTAAAAATGAACGCGGTCAGCGTTACGATAATGCTCCTTATGGTGTGAGTAATGAAAAATTGTGCGAGGCGCTTTATCCCAAAGGGCATCCTTACTCATGGCAAACCATCGGATACATTGAAGATTTGGATCGCGTGGATGAAAATGACCTCAAACGATTTTACATGCGCTGGTATGGCCCCAACAACGCTACGCTCACCATTTCCGGTGATGTGAATCCTGAACAGGCAATGGCGCTTGTCGTAAAATATTTTGGATCCATTCCAAAAGGACCGGAAGTGAAAAAGCAAATCGTAAAGCCATTTAAAATCGAAAAGAATCGTTACCTCTCCTACGAGGATAAAATTAAATTCCCTATGCTGAAAATGGCCTGGCCAACTGTTCCATCCGGACACAAAGACGAAGCTGCTTTGGATGCGCTTTCACAAATACTTGATCCTTCAAATTTAAGTTCGCCTTTCTATGAAAAACTCATCAAAACACAAAAGGCAGTACGCTTTAACATGTATCATCCCACTATGGAATTGGCAGGACGCATGGAGATAACTACCTTGATCAATGAGAATGATTCACTTTCGGTGATGGAGCGCGAGATCAGAAAAATTCTTGAGGAATGGGAAAAGAGCGGAGGAATCAGTGAAGATGATATCGTAAAAATGAGGGCTTCCTACAAGAGCAATATCTACAATGAGTTTAACACAGTTTCCGGAAAAGGATCACGCCTTGCTTCGTTTCAAACCTTTCGCGGAAATCCGAATATGCTGGGAAAGGAATTCGCAGAAATCTTAAAGTTGAGCAAGGCTGACCTGATGCGTGTTTACGCTAAATACATCAAAGGAAAAAATGGAGTTATCTTAAGTGTTTATCCAGCAGGTAAACGTAATCTTATTGCGGCTGAAGATAATTTTAAGCCGACACAACGAACAATTGAAACGGAAAGTGCAGAGTACAAAAATTTAAGTTATACCGAACCAAAGGATAATTTTGAAAGAGGGAAAAAACCGGCTTCAGGACCAAATCCCACCATTCAGGTTCCTGCAATCTGGACAGAAGAATTTCCGAATAGTTTAAAAATAATAGGAACGACAACAAACGAGACACCGAAAATCACCATTCAATTGTACATCGGAGCAGGTCATCGTTATGAACCTGCTTCGCTGGCCGGTACCTCCGATCTGCTGGCTCGTTTGATGGGTGAATCCACAGTTAATTTTTCGGCAGAGGCTTTGGAATCGAAACTGGAGCGCATGGGAAGTTCAATCTCAGTTTCTTCGGGATTAAACGACATTACTATTTCTGTTTCTACGCTCACTGAAAATCTCGACTCCACACTCGCCCTGCTGAAAGAACGTTTATTCAAACCAAAATGGGATCCGACGGAATTCAGTCGTGTAAAAAAAGAATTGTTGAATGCAATTAAAAGTCAATCGGTACAGCCTACTTCCATTGCGAACAACGTATTTGCGAAACTCATTTTCGGAAGTGCGCATGTACTTTCACTCCCTTCATCCGGAACAGCCGAAACAGTGAATGCAATTACTCTCGATGAATTAAAACGTTTCTACAAAGAGCGCTTTTATCCGGGCGTTTCCAAGTTGGTTGTCGTTGGTGATGTTTCAAAAGAAAAATTGACAGATAAATTGAAGTTTTTATCCGAATGGAAAAACACCAAGGTAATCAAGGCGGAGGATCCTGAATTACCAAAAATCGAAAAAACAAAAATTTATTTCGTAGATAAAAAAGCGGCGGCACAATCGGAAGTTCGGATGGGATTCATGAGCATGCCCTATGATGCAACCGGTGAATTTTACAAGTCGCAGGTTATGAATTACATTTTCGCTGAAGCTTTCAATTCGCGCATCAACTTACAATTGCGCGAAGTGCGTGGCTTTACGTATGGTACACGTGGATATTTTACCGGAAATATTTTTCCGGGCACTTACGAAATTTCAGGTGGAATTAAAGCAAACGCTACCGATACCGCCATTCTCGATTACCTGGATCAAATGAAAAATTACATTGAAAAAGGAATCACGGATGAAGAATTACGCTTTACGCAGAATGCAATGGGACAAAATGAAGCCCTGAAATACGAAGCGCCTTATCAAAAAGCAGGATTTTTAAAACGAATTCTTGATTACAATCTTCCGGTTGATTACACCCGTCAGCAAAGTGAAATTTTAAGATCAATGACAAAAGATGAAATAAATTCACTTGCAAAAAAACATCTCGCCATTGATAAAATGAACATCCTGATTGTCGGAGACAAAGCAAGATTAATTGAGCGAATTAAAAAATTAGGTTACGAGGTAACCGAACTTGATACCAACGGAAATCCTATTACTAACTAGTTTTTATCGGACCCCATGAAAAAAACAATCCTTGCATTTTTCACTTCGCTGTTCGTATTAACGGGCAGCGCGCAATATGAATTCAGCACATTCACCAATACCGGTCACGGCGGTGCAACAACCTTTGCAACCGATTATCAGGCGACCGGAATCAACCCTGCGAATCTCGGCTGGGATTACCGCTATTCAAAATATCATTTTACAATGGGGTTCAATGAATTTACCGGATCGGTTCATTCAACTGCCTTGCAAAAACAGGAGTTGCGTGATTTACTTTCACAGGCGATTAGCGGAAAATTCAAGGATTTTACTCGCGATCAAAAAATTCAGGCAGCGAAAAAGTTTACCGACGAAGGATTTGCTATCAATGCCGATTACGGTTCATTTGGTTTTGGTTTCATCACCAAACATGCGGGTGGTTTTGCGATTCATGTAAGCGATCGGTTTCAGTGGTACAGCAAATTGGGCGCACAGGCTTCTGATTTATTGTTTCTTGGTAAAACATCTTCGTATTTCAATCAGTTGCTTTACTTGAATCCCGTTGGCGACACAGTTCAGATTAACAATTACCAGAACATGAGCCCCGACTCCATTAAAAATATCATCTCAGGAATTTCAACTATTCCGAAAAAAATTGGAGAATTATTAAACGGTTCGGAGATTACCATGAGCTGGACGCGTGAGTGGAATGTGTCTTATGGAAGAAGAATTTTTGGTGATAGCACCTTTTCAATGTACGGTGGAATTGGGTTAAAGTATATGCAGGGTACCGGATACATGAGCGTAAAATCCGAAAACAATAAACTTACTGCCATTAGTTCATTGAGTCCTTCATTCAACATTGATTATGGAACTGCAAGTCAGACAGCCAATTCGGTTTCGGGAACATCTTTTCCACCGAAAACAGTGGGTTCAGGTTTTGGGATGGATTTTGGTTTGAATGTGATTATTAAGAATTGCATTGAAATTGGCGCGGCTTTTATTAACGCAGGGTCAATTACCTGGAAGGGAAATGTGTACGAGGTACGTGATACTTTTTTGATGAGCACCACTTCAGCAGGGATGAACAATTACAACATTCCCGGTAATCTCGCGAATTTAATGGGCGAGGGCGGATTGATGAAATTGGTGGGGCAGAAAGAAATTAAAACAAAACTTCCGGGAATGGGTCGTTTGGGCGCAAGCATACAAATTAAAAAAGTTGCGGAATTAGGTGTGGATATGATTTTTCCATTTAATGACGAAGCTGGTAATTTTAAAAAACCAATCATCGGTTTCGGCGGAGATATTTATCCGTTTAAATGGTTGAAATTACAGGCCGGCTATGTGAAAGGTGGTAATTACGATTATTCCATTCCGCTCGGAATTATTTTCATTGGTAAAGATGGAGATTTCGAAGGTGGAATTGCTTCGCGCGATGCTGTAACTTTCTTCACCCAAAACGGTCCGACATTATCCTTGTCGATTGGTTTTATGCGATTCAGATTCTGAAATTAAATTACCTTTTATTTTTTCTGAAATATTCGGACACTTGGCTTCCCTTCGACGCGCTCAGGGAACGCTCAGTGTCCGCCTTTTTGTTAAGCCGGCGGTTAAGCTTGCCGAAACCCCGGCCACCTCGCGTCCCTTCGAGACACTCAGGGAACGCTCAGTGTCCGAAGTGAATAATAAGCCGGTTGCTGAGCCTGCCGAAGCACCGGCCACCTCGCGTCCCTTCGACACACTAAGGGAACGCTCATTGTCCGAAGTGAATAATAAGCCGGTTGCTGAGCCTGCCGAAGCACCGGCCAACAAGCCACTTAAAACTTTATTTCGTCAAGTCAAACGTTTCGAGAAACTTTGTGGTGTAATTGCCTTTGCGAAATTCTTCGTTTTGCATCAGCTTCAAATGAAATGGTATTGTTGTTTTAATTCCTTCGATCACATATTCACTTAATGCGCGGTACATTTTTGAGATTGCCTCTTCACGTGTTTGTGCAATGGTAATTAATTTACCAATCATCGAATCGTAGTTCGAAGGAATGGTATATCCTGCATATACATGCGAGTCAACACGGATCCCGTGTCCGCCCGGTGTATGAAGCGTAGTAATTTTTCCTGGCGATGGACGAAATCCACTGAACGGATCTTCCGCATTGATACGGCATTCCATCGCGTGTAATTGCGGATAATAATTTTTTCCGCT
>OMJH01000210.1 GCA_900299295.1 Bacteroidota bacterium | reverse complement strand
TTACTTCCTTGTTATAGTGTAAAAGCAAAGCATTTCGATCATGTTCATATAATTTATTATTCCCTACCAATCGAACATTCACCTTTTTTTCAAGGGCTGGAGGAATTGCGTAACCAATTGAAGTTGGATAACAAAGAAAGCCGCGAAGCGTTGCGCAGGGTGGAGGAGTGTTTTCATCCTTTTTCGGTTAAAGAAGGGAATTCTTATGCACAAGCGACACAGGTTCTTTCTTACTCCTGCGAGGCAGAAGTAAATCATTTGATGAAAGTGATTTCTAAAAATGTAATTTCTGATGAATTTGACAGAGAATTTGATTTTAATTCCGAACAAAACGCTCTTGTTGTTGCCAATGCCGAGCACTATTACCGTACAATGATGCGCGGAGAGGCTGAATCTTGGAATGTACGGGACAAACACATGATGGAAACCTTGAGCAGGCTTATTGAATATCATGCTCCTTCATCAAAAGTAATTGTTTGGGAACATAATTCCCACATAGGCTATGCACGTGCAACGGATATGGAGCCTCAGGGAATGATTAATCTTGGGCAACTCGCAAAACAACGCTATGTGAAGGAAGGAGTAATTCGAATTGGCTTTGGCACGAATTCAGGAACTGTAATGGCAGGAGCAACCTGGGGCGGTAAAATGAAAACAATGACCCTGCTGCCGGCGAAAGAAGATTCGTTGGAAAACCTTTTTCATCAGGCTTCGCCGCGAAATAAAATAGTAATCAGCTCAAAACTTAAGCAGCACAAATTATTTCGTCAGCCCATAGACCAAAGAGCAGTTGGAGTAGTTTATCGTCCTGAACAAGAATATTGGGGAAACTATGTGCCCAGTTTAATTCCTCAGCGTTACGATTCTTTTGTCTATATCGATTCAACTACAGCACTACATCCGTTCCTTATTGATGCTGACCCTAAACAGTTTCCTGAAACTTATCCGTTCGGACTTTAATTAAAATGAATTAGTATGAAATGGTCTTTTTTTATTGGTAAGCCCTTTGGTACCCGTTTGTATATCCATTGGACATTTTTGTTTTTATTGATTTGGGTGGGGTTAAATGCAGTTCGGGCGGGTTCATCACCTATACAAGTCGTTTACTCTATTCTGTTTATGCTCTCCGTAATTACATGCGTTTTAATGCATGAATTAGGACATGCGATCGCAGGAAAGCAATTGGGTTATCTCACGCGAAAAATTACCTTACTGCCAATTGGTGGTATTGCGAATATTGAGGGCATTCCTGATAATCCTGTTCATGAATTGAAAGTTACAATAGCGGGTCCTACTGTAAATTTTGTTATCGCATTCTTGTTGAGTCCGGTTTTTTTATTTCATAAAAATCCGGGTATTGATTTTTTTCATCTCAAAAGTGGATTTGATTTTGTGGCAAGTTTGTTTTTTGTAAACCTTTCCTTGTTGCTTTTTAATTTACTTCCTGCCTTTCCTATGGAGGGCGGGCGAATTTTGCGTGCGATACTTGCACTTCGGTGGGGCGATCGTGTAAAGGCAACAAAAATTGCTTCGTCAATCGGTAAAGGATTTGGCGGGCTTTTTTTTATTGCTGGTTTATTTTATAATCCGTTTCTGGCCATAATCGGAATTTTTGTTTTTTTAATGGCCCAGGCAGAAAATGAAATGGTTCGTTCAGCAAATTATCTTAAAAAATTTACCGCTGCTGACGTTATGGTAACCAATTTCCATTCACTGTCCGTAAATGATACGTTAGAAGACGCCGTGAATTTATTATTGGATGTTCAGGCAAAGGATTTTGTAGTATTAAATAATGGAAGTTTGGCAGGTACATTATCGCAAATGGAAATTATTTGTGCTTTGACTCAACGCGAACAAAATATCCGGTTATCTGAAATAATGAATTCCAGTTTTTCAACAACTGATTTAAAACAGACTGTAGAAACTATTTTTTCAATGCTAAATCAGAGTGGGGCTACTATTGTTCCGGTAATGAGCAATGGAAAATTAATGGGGATTGTTGACTCAACGAACGTAAAAGAATTTATGTTGGTACAGGAAGCAAATGACAAAAGAAAGCAATTATTTGACAATACATTAAAAGAATAAATTTTTTTTCCGCTTCGTAACCTTGCGCTCTTACCTTCGTTTTATTCTTAAAACCAGAAATGCGATTTTTTATTTTTTTTCTTATACTTATTTTCTCTTCTTTCAGCTTTTTGAATGACTCATTCAGTTCGCGCTTTCCACGAGAATATTTTAATGCTAAGCAGATTTTGCTTTCCAAACTTCCTTTAGCTGATTCAGTTTGCAAAACTTTCGGACTCAAAATTAAACAGGTACTTCCCATTGCTTTGCCGGAATGTGCCCGATTTTCCAATTTGTCAGATAAAATAGAATCCTCAACAAATTATTATCTGAATGCATCTCTTGGCTCTTCGTGCGGTAATTTTTCAATCGGTCATTTTCAAATGAAACCTACCTTTATTGAACAAATGGAACGAGAAGTGGCGAAAACTTCTGAATTGAAGCAGTTCTCATTTATTAATGATTACGGCAAAACCATATCAGATGAGGAAACAATCCGAAAAAAAAGGCTTCATCGACTCGAGTCTGAATGGTGGCAAATGCGTTATCTCTGTTGTTTCTACCGATTAATGGAGTACAAATATCCTGCACTGCGACTTGAAACCGAAGATAAAAAGTTGCTCTTTTTTTCAGCCGCTTACAACGTAGGTTTTAATCTTTCTGAAAAACAAATTCGCGAATGGATAAACAGGCCATCCTTTCCATCCGGTAAAATAGATCCTAAAAAAAATTTTCCATACGCATCAGTCGCGCTTGAATTCTCAAAAGATCCGCAAATTTTAAATTACCGATAGTTATTTCTTTACCCGGT
>OMJH01000209.1 GCA_900299295.1 Bacteroidota bacterium | reverse complement strand
TCATTAACACGATGTTGATGTCCATTCTGGAACGCACCCGAGAAATCGGAATCATGAAAGCAATTGGCGGAAGTGAATTACAGATACGAAGTATATTTTTTGTAGAGGCAGGAACGATTGGCTTTATGGGCGCACTTGGCGGTTTGGGTCTTGGCTGGCTGATTACTCGCGTCGCGGATATTTTTGTAAATGCAAAAATCACAGGTTCCGGAAATGATCCGGTGAATCTTTTTTATTTTCCGGCATGGCTTATTGTTGGCGCGATTTTATTTTCTATTGTCATCAGTTTGTTGGCCGGACTTTATCCTGCCGTTCGCGCCTCGCGCATTGATCCGGTGGAGGCCCTTCGTCATAATTGATTTTCATTTTATTTCGGTACAATTTTAGTTGTAACTTTCGTGATGAATCGGATTACACACTTATCCATGCGATTTTTTTCTGCCTTCCTTCTTTTTTTCTTATCGTTTGGACCATTTTTTTCGCAATCCTCACTTCCGCCAAATACATATACTTCTTCCAATAAAAAAGCGGTAAAGCAATTCAAATCTGCTGAAAAGTATATGTCTCAGGGAAAAATTGAAGAAGCAGAACGATATGCGGTCAAAGCAATTAAAATCGATTCCTTGTTCGCCGAGCCCAATACCATGCTCGCCTATATTTTTATTGATCGCGGAAAATTTGATGAAGCAATTTTTTACCTGAAACGTTCTGTTCGTCTTGCCGGAAATTATTTTCCAAACAATTTTTATCAATTGGGTGAAATATACTTTTATACCGGCAACTATGCACAGGCAATTCCCGCTCTTAAAAAATTCTTGAACTATGAACGGACGCATCCTGAAATTCGTACCAAGGCATCGTATTTATTGGCTTGTGCTGAATTTGGGGCTGATGCGGTTCAACATCCAAAGCCTTTCTCTCCGAAAAATGCAGGCTCAGCAATCAATTCATCCAACGACGAGTATTTTCCCACGGTTACTGCCGACAATTCTACTTTTTATTTCACCCGAAAATTTGACCAGGAAAATCAATGTTCAAACACACAGGGACAAGAGGACTTTTACTTCACAAAAAGAAATGATAAAAATGAGTGGACAACGGCTGTTCCATTACGTGAAATAAATTCTGCCTGTAACGAAGGTGCACCCAACATCAGTGCTGACGGGCAATTTCTTTTTTTTGCATCGTGCGCTGATATCAATATTGAATACGGCCCGGGAAAAGAAAAAGGTTTCGGAAGTTGTGATATTTTTTATACCGACAAAGCATCCGGAAAATGGATCAAACCCGTTAATATCGGTCGCCCGGTAAATTCAAATCACTGGGAAACCCAGCCCAGTTTTTCATCGGATGGCAAGACGCTTTATTTTGTTCGTGGAATTCAAGGAAGAGGTCAGCGTACAGGAGATATTTATTATTCGGTATTGGGTGATGACGGTAAATTCAGAGAACCGATTAAACTTGGTCCAAACATCAATACAGAACAATCTGAAGAATCTGTTTTTATTCATCCTGACAATATGACTTTGTACTTTGCTTCTAATGGACGAGTTGGTATGGGCGGAATGGATTTGTACATGAGTAAGCGTCAAGCAAACGGAGAGTGGGGACCTGCCGTAAATTTGGGTTATCCGATCAATACCTGTAAGGATGAAAACAGTTTATTGGTTGACCCCAGTGGACGTTTAGCCTATTTTGCTTCCAATCGTGAGGGTGGATTTGGCAATCTGGATATTTATTATTTTGAATTGCCACAGGAATTTCAACCCGAAAAAATTACTTTTTCAAAGGGCTTTGTTTATGATTCACTTTCAAGAAAACCATTATCGGCCGCAGTTGAGTTGATTGATTTGGAAACGGGTAAATCTGTATTAAATTCTTTTTCAAGTGCACAGGGTGATTTTTTAGTTACCCTGAATGCCGACAAAAATTACATGGTTAATGTATCGAGAAGCGGTTATCTTTTTTATTCTGAGAAATTCAGAATGAAAGAGCTGGAAGTTAATTATGAAAAATCATTTCTTCTTTCTATTCCTTTGCTTCCCATCGATACAGGAAAATCAACGGTACTTCGTAATGTGTATTTTGATACAGACCGATCTGAGTTACGGCAGGAATCATTTCCTGAATTGGATAAACTGGTTTTGTTTATGAAGCTAAATGCGGATTTGACCATTGAAATTTCCGGACACACGGATAATACAGGAGATAAAAACAGGAATCTTGTTTTATCAAACGACCGGGCAAACGCTGTAACGGAATATTTGGTAAGATCCGGCATTGACAAGAAGCGTTTGATATCAGTCGGTTGGGGTGAGTTAAAACCCATTGCAGCGAACGACAATGAATTTAATAAGCAATTAAATCGTAGAACCGAATATAGAATTGTTGGAACAAAAAAAGGTATGCTGAAGATTTCTTCACCACCGGATTCATCAAAAGAAAAAAAATCAAATAAAATCAAATAAAATTTTTAAACCGATGGCACCTAAAAAGAAAAAAAATCTTTCGCTGGTTGAAAATGATAATGCAATACGCGGAAAGGGAATGCGCATCGGTATTGTTGTTTCTGAATGGAATCCGGAGATTACAGAATCCTTGTGTTCCGGAGCTGTTGCAACTCTCAAAAAATACGGAGTTAAACACGAAGATATAGTTGTACATCATGTACCGGGTAGTTTTGAGCTTACGCTCGGCGCTCAGTGGCTGGCCGATCGTAGTGAGATTGATGCGGTTATTTGTCTAGGGTGTGTTATTCAGGGAGAAACACGGCATTTCGATTTTATTTGTGAGGCGGTGAGTTATGGCATTACTGAGTTAAACATTCGTTACTCGAAGCCGGTTGTGTTTGGTGTTTTGACAACGAATACAATAGGCCAGGCAAAGGCAAGGGCAGGAGGTAGACATGGAAATAAAGGCGATGAGGCTGCCATCACTGCAATGAAAATGATTGATTTGAAACGGAAAAATAATTTTTCCTGATTAAATTTTCCGCAGTTCCTCCGGAATAACACAAACAGGAACGGCTTGCATCTTGTGTTGATTTTTTCGATGCAGATTTTTGTAAATTTCCAAAACGGTTTTTTGTCGTTCACTTAAAGCAGCGGTGTTTTTAACTTCAGCATTCACCATTGCCCATTCCAGTTCGTCGTAGCTGGCACCCAGCTGATCTTCGTCCGTTCTTCCATCTGCGAATAATCCATCCGTGGGTCGTGCAGCCAGAATTTCTTCGATCACATTCAATTCTTTTGCGAGTGCATAAACTTCACTTTTCATCAGGTCAGCGATTGGAGAAATATCTACACCGCCATCACCGTATTTCGTAAAAAATCCAACGCCAAAGTCTTCAACTTTGTTGCCGGTTCCGGCCACTAATAGCTGATGATGGCAGGCAAAAGCGTAGAGGGTAGTCATTCGCAAGCGGGAGCGACTATTTGCCATGCTTAAAAAATCCCGTGTTTCTTCAGGAAGTTGTTGTTCAAACGAATCAAAAACTGAAGTGAGTTCAACGGTGTGAGAACTTACGTTGCTGTAATTTTTTTTGAGCCAATTGATGTGCAGATTACTGAGCTCGAATTCACGTTTGAATTGGCGAATGGGCATATTGAGAACAATTACCGGTTTTCCGGTTTCAGCGCAGAGTGTAGAGGTAAGTGCTGAATCAATTCCACCTGAAATACCAATTACAAACCCTTTCGTTTTACTGGAATTTGAATAGGATTTCAACCACTGCGTAATGTATCCGATCACTTCTTTTTTTTTCATATTGAATTCAAAAAAAATCCCGAAGAAAATCTCCGGGATTCATAAAAAATAAAAATTAATTAAAACAATACGCCGACGTTAATTTGGATACATGTACCATAGGCCGACATTTTTGCCTGATCGGATAGTTTTGGTGGTGTGCCAGATTTTAGGTTGGCATAGTGATTTGTTTTTTCAACGAAATTATTGATAAATTGGTGTAGATAATTAACACTTGCATAAGCAGAGGTGCTTCCGGATAATCGATATTCAACGCCGGCACCAGCATTCAGCCCTAAGCGTATAGGAATTACTCCAACGTAAGGATTGACATCTGAGATGGTCTCAGTACGGAATCCGTTGTCAACACCTTTATTGTAAACTATTTTTACTTCATCAGTCGAACGCATCTTTGTGAAATAACTGATATTTAAACCGAACTGACCAAAATATCGCATCCCCTGAATTTCTTTTGTACTTAATTTCAAGGTGAGCGGAATGGTTACTGCGCTAGTTTTTAATTTTCTGCTAAGGAGCATAAAAGTTGAATAATCCTTAGAGGTTAAACTGTCAACTAGTTCAAATTTTACAATTTCATCATCAATGTTGGTACAATAAAATATTGTATCCTTAAAATTTTGCTTTCCACCTTCAAAATCTCCACCTATTCCGGTGGCGAAGGATGCTACGTCATTTAATTTACAATCCAGTGTTAATCCAAACCCCCAACCAAAAACAGAACCGCTGGGTTCAACACGTTTTTCATCGTTTGAGCGAAGCCAGCTGGGCTGCCCTGCGATTCGCAATCCAAATCTGTAATTTTTTAAGGAAGAATTTGCCAAACCATTGGATTGAGCTAGATATTTATCGTTAATTGATACAAGTCCCAACAAAAACAGAAGTATTTTTTTCATGGATAATTCGTTTATTTGTAACAAAAATATACAATTTTTTTATGTTGCGTTTTCTGGTCCCATTGTTTTTGTTGACATTTTTATCCTGCTCCCATGACCGGTTTTCTATTGACGATTCAAAGGTAGAGATTAAGAATATTAAATTAATGCCATTAGCTAAGGATTTGTTTTCAATGGACACGCTGAAAATTAACGATAAAACTAAAGTCCTTCAAAAGAAATATGGAAGCTTTTTTGAGAAATTCGTTACGAGTATTGTTAACGATGGTGGTTTAAATGATTCTACCTACGGAGATGCATTAAAACATTTTATTTCCGATAGCACAATGAAACAAGTGATGTGTGCCGCGGATTCTGTTTTCGATTATTCATTAATTAACCAACTGGAAAAAGAACTTACAACTTCATTCAGAAGGTTGAAGTATTTTTTTCCCGATACCACGCCTCCTGAAAGGTTTGTATTGATGATGAGCGGGTTTAATTACCGGATAGTTAATGTTGATCATACCAGTGCAATCGGAATGGAGTTTTATTTAGGTTCAAACGCGCCATATTATCAGCTTCTTCAGCCTCCGATTCCTAATTATAAAAAGAGAATCATGGATAAAAATTATTTGTTGCGTGATATAATTTATGGTTGGGTAAGGTTCAAATTTGCCAACAACGACCCCGAAAAAAACCTTCTGGAGTTGATGTTAAAAGAGGGTAAATTGATTTACCTGACAAAGGCTGCTAATCCGCAAATGGAGGATTCAATTCTGATGGGATACACAAGTACGCAAATGGAGTATTGCCTTACATTTGAAAAGGAATTATGGAAATATTTTTCGCAGAAAAACCGATTATTTGTAAACGACATGAAAGAAATTTCTTCTTATGCGGCAGAAGGACCATTCACTGCTGCAATCAGTAAGGAATGTCCGCCCTTTATTGCCAATTATATCGGCTACAAAATCGTTGAATCGTATATGGAAAATAATGAGGATGTGTCATTTTCTCAGCTGGTGCAGGATACGGATTACCAGAAAATGCTGGCAAAGGCAAAATATAAACCCGATTAATTTATTAAATTATAAATGAAAACTTCTGAAATAAAATTTACTGTAAGGGTCGACGAGAATCATCTACCTGTTTCAATACACTGGGAAGCGGCGGATGCAGGTGAAAAAAGTTCCAGTAAAAGCGTTATGATTGCCTTGTGGGATGAAAAGGAACATAACAC
>OMJH01000208.1 GCA_900299295.1 Bacteroidota bacterium | reverse complement strand
CCACTGACAAAACGTATACAGTCGTTTAGCGCTTTTTTGAATGACTTTTTTTCGCGAACAAAAATTTCTTCGTAGGTTTCCAATTTTAATAGTTTTTTATCGGAACGAAAAAGATGATCGGCTTGTTCATTGATGAAGTTTTCATGCACTCCCAATACGGCATATTTATGCATAAAACCTTCCTTGCGCGCATACGTAAAACCATTTCCGCTATGCCTACCTTCAGCTGCACGAAGATCGGTGTGAGCATCACAGTTAATACAATTAATACGCTTGATTAAATTTTTCTTTTTTTGGGTGAGTGCACGATAACTGCCTTTTAAATTACCAAATGAATTATTATGTCCACCGCCTATGATCACCGGAATTTTTCCATGTTTTACAATGGTATGTATCAACCCGGCGACGCGTTCATCTAGTTCAGCAGTTATTTGTCGAAGTGAGGCAATTCCCTCTGGAGTTTTTGCATCAATTTCGCCGGCCTTTTTCATTAAGTCATCTACATCCAATGCACCAGCCACAAATAATTCCTTACCTGTAAAAAAACAATTACTTTGAATACTTAACACGTTTTCGAGTGCCGGCTGCCAGGCAGAATAAGCACCTGACCGTCCAAAATTGGCTCGTACACCAACATCTTCCGGAATACCCACTAACACAAAGGTGCAATCTGATTTTTTCAGATTTTCATCGAGTGAAAATTCCGGCTTGTAATACGTTGCTACCTCTCCTACCCGCTTTTCACCTTTGCGTTTTTTTGTAAGTTGCAAGGCGTGTTGCTTTGAAATAAAATTAATTTCGTAAAAACCTTTTCCTTTCATTTTAAAAAAATAGATACTAAGGTTATCAATCCAAAAATCACACTTGCAATTCCGTTATAAGTGAAAAAAGCCATATTAATCCGGGATAAATCATCGGGTTTTACAATTCGATGCTGAAAAATCAAGAATAAACAAAATAAAAATACGCCGAACCAGTAAAGTATGTGAAAATTAAATTGAAAACCTGCAGAAAAAATCAGCGCCGCAGAAAATAAATGTAAAACTCTTGATAAAATCAATGCGTTTCTTTTACCCATGGCAGCAGGAATGGAGCTTAACCGATTTTCTTTATCAAAGGTCTCGTCCTGCAGCGCGTAAATTATGTCGAAACCACTAACCCAAAACAAAACTGAAAACGAAAACAAAATCGGTAGCAAGGCAAACTCACCGGTTAATGTCAGGTACGCACCAATCGGCGCCAAGCCAAGTCCAATGCCCAGCACGAAATGACAAAGTGATGTAAATCGCTTGGTATAACTGTAACCCAAAACAACCAACAAAGCAAGCGGAGAAAGAAAAAAACAAAGTGAATTAATAAACCAGGTACAAATTACAAAGGCCAATGAAGAAACTAAAACTAAAGAAAAGGCATTTGTTGAACTTATTTTTCCGGAGGGAATTTCCCTTTCCATAGTACGTGGATTAATGGCATCAAATTTCGCATCGACCAATCGATTGAATGCCATGGCTGCTGTTCGGGCAAAAACCATACATAAAAGCATTAACAAAAATTTCTTCACTATAAATTCGGTGGTAAATTCGAAATCATTTAACTCTTTCGTGTTCATTAAGACCTGCAATCCCAGAAAAAAACCGATGAATGCAAAAGGTAGGGCAAAAATTGTATGGCTGAATTTGATGAGAGAAAAATAATTTAATGTAGATTTCATAAATCAGTAACGAAAAAAAATAAAATACAGCAACACCAAAACGGGAACCGAACAAAACAACATTCCGACTGTACCGCGATTGATAATTCCCATTTTCATTTCCAATCGCGTTCCAATAAAAATATGTGAAACGGAAGCGATGAATCCGGCCATCGAACATACTAGCGCAAATGGAATTAATCCCGCCTGAAAAGTGAATAAAGTTGCAAGTGTTCCTAAAAACAAAGACAGAAATCCGGAAACTGAAAATAAACGCATCATAAAATCAATTCTACCTTGCAAATTTACAGGAAAGCAGGTTTGTAAGTGCGTGCTGCCCCATTAAAATTAAGTACCTTTGTTCTTCATCCGAATTTGTTCATGTCAAAAAAAATTTACGATTCAATCCTAGAAACCATCGGCAACACGCCAATGGTCCGTATCAATCAGCTTTGTAAAGAAATTCCTGCCACTGTTTTAGCAAAAGTGGAAACGTTCAATCCGGGCAACTCGATTAAAGACAGAATGGCTTTGAAAATGATTGAAGACGCGGAACGCAGCGGATTGCTTAAACCGGGTGGAACAATCATCGAAGGGACATCCGGCAATACCGGAATGGGACTTGCCATTGCGGCAATCATTAAAGGTTACAAATGTGTTTTCACAACAACCGATAAACAAAGCAAAGAAAAAATGGATGCCCTGCGCGCTTTTGGTGCCGAGGTAATCGTATGCCCAACAAATGTTGATCCGGAAGACCCTCGATCCTATTATTCAGTTTCAAGCCGATTAATCAAGGAGATTCCCAATTCCTGGAAGCCTAACCAATACGACAACCCAAGCAATTCAATCGCGCACTATGAACAGACAGGACCTGAAATCTGGGATCAAACTGATGGAAAAATTACCCATTTGGTTGTTGGGGTTGGAACGGGTGGAACCATTTGCGGAACCGGTAAATTTTTAAAAGAAAAAAATCCCAATATTAAAATTCTGGGAATTGACACCTATGGTTCGGTTTTCAAAAAATACAAGGAAACAGGCATTTTTGATAAGGATGAAATTTATCCTTATATCACCGAAGGAATCGGTGAAGATTTTTTACCTGCCAACGTTGATTTCAACGTAATCGATCACTTTGAAAAAGTGACCGATCGTGAAGCTGCAATTATGACACGTGAGATTGTGAAACGCGAGGGGATTTTTGTCGGTAACAGTGCAGGCGCCGCAATGGCAGGGTTGATGCAGATGAAACATTTTTTCAAAAAGGGTGATGTTGTGGTTGTAATTTTCCATGACCATGGAACCCGTTATCTCGCAAAAATGTTTAATGATGAATGGATGCGTGACAGAGGATTTCTTGATGTATCAAAGTCAAAAGCCATCGATTTAATTTCCTCTCACCGAAATTATAAACTGCTAACCGTATCCTCCGCTGCTCCTGTTTCTGAAGCCTTACAACTGATGACAAAATTCGATATTTCACAACTTCCTGTGATGGATAATAATGAAATGGTAGGATCCTTAAATGAATCGAAATTATTCTCTCAACTTATCACTGATTCAAGCGTTAAGGATTGTAAGGTAGCTGAATTAATGGATAAGCCTTTCCCTGTTGTTGTACCGGAATCTTCAATCGAAGACGTTTCGCGGCTAATAACAAAAGAAAACAACGCCGTTTTAGTAAAGGAGCTGAGTGGAAACGTTCACATCATTACAAAACACGATATCATTCAGGCCATTGGAAAATAAATGTAATCCGCTTTACCTTTTTCCTAGCGCCATCATTGCTGCAGCGATCGTACTCTTTGAATTACCAATAAAAATCTGGTTATCGATTACAATTACCGGACGCTTTAAAAAGGTGTATTCTTCCAGTATGAGTTTTCTGTAATCTTCTTCGTTCAGTTGCTTGGTGTTAAGTCCGAGTGATCGGTATTTCATTGCCGTTCTGCTGAATAAAGCCTCAAAGCTTCCCGCTTTTTGTTTAAGATGCTCTAACTGTATGCCAGTTATTTTTTCACTTTTGATATCCTGAAGTTCAAAACCATGTGCCTCGTAATTTATTTCTTTCAAAATACGTGTACATGTTGAACAGGTACTGAGGTAAAATATTTTTCTCATACCGAAAATTGTAAAATCAGTTTTTCCATTTTTCACAATCGCATTGAACAACAGGTTTGATTTCGCATTTTTTGTAGTCAGGAAGAGTTGTTTCCTGCATATAAATTATTTTTAAAGTCGCGATTCGTTTATTGGGATGCTCACGATTCCATTTATTGCGAAGATATCTACAAAACTCTTTTTTAACTTTATCAGATTGATACTGCCATAACTCTCCAAATTTTCGCCAGCGATCATCCGGATATAAAGCCAGAATATTTTCAGGTTTTTTATAATCGATTTGCTTTCCACTACGATTTAAATCGATTGCGCTCTCCGTTTGATTTTTTTTCTCAAGATTTGCTTCGTAAATATACCACCCGTCGTTTTTGTAAACACGGGGTGCAAACATTCCCCAATCCTGATCAAACCGAAAAACATACGCAAACCACAGGAAATTGTCACTTACTTTCAGACGAGATTTAGGCAACTGACCAACACACCACAATAAATTAAAACATAAAACAAAAGCAAGGAAAGCACCATATAAAAGGCGAATTTGAAATCGTGACAGTTCCGAAAACTGAAAAAAAGGTTTGATTTCGATATGAATTTTACTTCCGAAAGTATGAGCTATTTTTTCAAATATACGTCGAGAAAATAAACGAAACCGGAAGGTGTTTTTTTCAATACGATTTAACATCCCTTCAGGAATTAATCCAATTAAAGTTACAAGGCCAATTAAATAAAATAGCCCAACAAAAAGCGTGATACAAATACCAAGTTGAAATGAAGCAATTAAAAAGATAAAAACCATCCTGAAAAAAGATGTTTTAAATGGAATCAATAAAAGCAAGGGTGAAAATAACTCGACGTAATAGATCATGAAAGTTAATACTTTAAGCAGCGAAGGAAATTGATAAATAAATTTTCCGACCGGCCAGGTAATCTGATCTAAACTCAATGCATAGTAAATTGCGGAATATTCAGAATTCCATTCAGATGAAGTTTTCATCATGGCTGAAAAAAAGTATACGGAGAAAAGCAAAAACAAAAAACCCAGACCTCCCCAGTTTAACCAACGGTTTTTTAATTCTTGCTGGTTTTTATCAACTGCCAGAATTGAATCGATTGAATAACGTTTGCCCCATGGAATAAAAAAGCCCCAGAACAAGGTTAACCGAAGTAACTCATCACCTCCCTGCAAAATAAGCGGGTTACGATTATGCAATGAAACCATCATCAACCAGCACAAAAATGTCATGAGACGTGTATGAAAACCTAAAAACAAAAAGAATGCGAAAACTGCATTTATAAAAAAAAGTAAGGCGATGATTTTCCAACCTGTTCCTATTGCATAAATCGAAAAGAAACTGGGATTCCAGTTGCTTTTGTACAAAACAGACAAGGGTAAAACTCCCTCATCGGTATAAAAAGCAATAAGTGAAGTGCTGCGGATGATTAGATCCGTTAAAACAATTAACGCAATTCCCATTCGCATTAAGCTCAAAGCGCGCAAATCGAAAGAAAAATTTTCAGTAAAATTTTTCTGAATTCGATTCAACAAGGCTTGAGCACTCATCGTGGTATATTTGCAATTACTTTTTCAATGCCTCACCCCAGCGGTAAGTCTTGTGTTCGAAACCGGCCAGATCCAATACCCGATCAATGACCGTGGCGGCCAGGGATTCAAAATCTGCGGGACGACTGTAGAAAGACGGACTTGCCGGACAAATGATACCACCCGCTTCCGTTACCGTTTTCATATTATTGATATGAATTAAACTAAATGGTGTATCACGAACAACGCAAATCAATTTCTTTCTTTCCTTCAGCATTACATCGGCAGTGCGCGTAGTTAAATCATTTGAGACACCTGATGCAATTCGTGCGAGTGTACCCATGCTGCATGGACAAATAATTTGTGTATCGTAACTTGCGCTGCCGCTGGCGAAAGGGGCCATGAAGTCTGATTTTTCGAACAACTTGAATGGAAAATTTTCAAAATCGCGATTTCCCAATTCATATTCCCATACCTGACGCGCGTTGTCACTCATCACAATTCCACAAGCGGAAATCTGATCCCGCAAAAAATGCAATTTTTTTAACAAAACGTTTGCGTAAATACTTCCGCTTGCTCCGGTGATTGCAATAACTATTTTTTTTCTGTTCATTGAGATTTTTTTCCTGAATCCATGATCGTATAGCTCAAATAAAAACTTAAGGTGTTATTATACAACCCGCGATTAAAAACGCGCTGAATGATGTTATAATAATAAATTTGACCATTAAAAAAATAATCTCGTATCGGAATAAGCGAATATGAAAAACGTACTCCGGCCGAATAATGAGCATTTATTGATTTTTCACCTCCTAAAAGATATCCAAAATCGCTTGACTTAAATTTAACACCCGTTACTATGGCTCCGTTTTGATTAGACTCACTGGACTTAATAAGTCTGGCGTAATACAAACCACCAAAAAAAGTGAATGATTTAAAGCGATGATAAATTTGAAGCGGTAATTCAACATAATCAATTGAGGCGCGATAATAGTCGTAAATACCTTTTTCGGGATTTGCATTTTTGCGTGCACCTTTTTGAGAATACAACAAGGAAAAGGATATCTGCTTTTTCTCATTGAAATCGTGATATAAGGTCAAACCAGAAATAATTCCTGCTTTGTTGTATCCCGCGTAATAATCGCCGTCAATTTGCGATCCCTGAATTCCAAAAATTGCTCTCAGATTAAATTGCTGCTGATCGTTCTGGGCAAAGATTAAATCCGAAAGCAATCCAAAAAGCAAAAAGTAAAACAGTGTGTTGGATTTCACGTTTTAAAGGTAAATCTTTTCCTTTTTTCTGAAGCATTTTAATTTGCTTAAATTTGATGTTGACAAAAATTATGAAAGGAATTATTCTTGCCGGTGGTTCCGGTACTCGTCTTCATCCGCTCACGCTTGCCGTTAGCAAGCAAATGATGCCGGTGTACGATAAACCCATGATTTATTATCCGCTTTCGGTTTTAATGATGGCGGGAATTCGTGAGATTTTGATTATTTCCACGCCTCACGATTTACCGAATTTCAAAAAATTACTTGGCAACGGAGAGTCCATTGGTTGTCGTTTTGAATATGCCGAACAGGCCGTTCCTAACGGACTTGCTCAGGCGTTTGTGATTGGTGAAAAATTTATCGGAAATGACAAAGTAGCACTAATATTGGGTGATAACATTTTTTACGGAGTGGGTCTTGGAAGAACCTTACAAAAAATAAACAATCCGGATGGCGGAGTTGTATTTGCGTACCATGTTTCCGATCCAGAGCGCTATGGCGTTGTGGAATTTGATAACGATCATAATGTTATTTCTATTGAAGAAAAACCTCCTCAGCCAAAATCAAATTACGCTGTACCGGGTCTTTATTTTTATGACAACAGTGTAATTGAAATTGCCAAGAATTTGAAACCGAGTCCGCGCGGTGAATATGAAATAACGGATGTTAATAAAGAATATCTCCGGCGCAAAAAATTACGCGTAAGTATTCTTGACCGCGGCACAGCCTGGCTCGACACCGGTACCTTTGCCTCATTAATGCAAGCGGGTCAGTTTGTGCAGGTAATTGAGGAACGCCAGGGATTAAAAATAGGATGTATAGAAGAAGTGGCTTTTAAGATGGGGTTTATCAATCGCGAACAATTAATACACGTCGCACAACCTCTGGTGAAAAGCGGTTATGGTGTTTACCTAATGAAGCAAGCCTAACACTCTTGAAATGACATCTTACGAAGGATTTTACAGGCTGCTGGAAGAACGATTAGCCTCCTTGTATTCTGACAAGCGATTTTCGAATGAAAATTTATTTGAACCGCAGCGCTATATTCTTTCATTAGGCGGCAAACGACTGCGCCCAATGCTGGCACTGATTATCGCTGATATGTTTGATGCAGACGTAAAAAAAGCGCTGCCCGCTGCCATGTGCGTTGAACTGTTTCATAATTTTTCGCTTATACACGATGATATCCTTGACAAAGCCCCACTGCGTCGTGGAAAAAAAACGGTTCACAAAAAATGGAACCTGAACATTGCCATTCTTAGCGGTGACGCCATGCTCGTTCGTGCCTACATCGAACTTCAGCAAGCCGATAAAGAAAAATTACCAAAGCTTCTTGAGATATTCAATTCGACTTCCTTGGAAGTCTGCATTGGCCAGCAAGAAGACATGGATTTTGAAACGATGGCAAATGTTCGCGTTGATGATTACAAAAAAATGATAACCGGTAAGACGGCGGTCTTATTGGCGTGCAGCATGCAAATGGGTGCCGTTTGTGCAGCTAGTAATGAAAAGAATGCCAATCGAATTTATGAATGCGGAAAAAATCTTGGTATTGCGTTTCAACTAAAAGATGATTTACTGGATGTTTTCGGAGAAAAGGAGCTGGTAGGAAAGCAGGTAGGTGGAGATATCATTTCGAATAAAAAAACATTTTTATTGCTAAAGGCCTTAGAACTTGCAAGGGGCAAAGATTTATCCGATTTAAAACAATGGATAGGAGCAAAAAAATTCAATGCTCAGGAAAAAGTAAAAAGTGTAAAAAAATTGTACGAAAAACTTGGTGTTCAATCAATGACCGAAAAAGAGATCAACCGGCATTATAAAAAATCAATGCAATTTTTAGATGAAGTTTCGCCAATTAACTCAGAAAAGAAAAAAATCTTTAAAACTTTTTGTCAAGCGCTGATGCAACGTGAAAAATAAATCCTCCTCGAATAAAAAATCAAGCAACAAAGACATTTTTGAAACGGTTTGGGAGGTCGTTCGTTTGATTCCGAAAGGCAGGGTAACCAGCTACGGAGCAATTGCGCGCTGCATTGGTAGCGGCCTGAGTGCCCGCGTTGTTGGATACGCAATGAATGCAAGCCATGCTGCATCTCGTAGTGTGCCTGCTCACAGGGTGGTCAACCGAAACGGTTTATTAACCGGAAAACATCATTTTTCAAACCCTTTCCGAATGCAGGAACTTCTCGAGAAAGAAGGAATTATTGTGATGAACGATCAAATAACTGAATTTGATAAACACTTTTGGGATCCATTAAAAGAATTAAGGCTTTAATTCTTTAAACGGATGGAAGATTTAAAAAAACATTTAATACCGAAATTAATCAAATTGTCTGCGTTTCAATCAAATCGACGAAATCAATTAAATTGAATTTCAAACAAATTCTGCAAAATAAATTTATTCGATAACAATACGATTTCTGAAGACTTTGTCATCAACGATTACCTCCAGCAAATAAATTCCGGATACAGTTTTTACACCTTCCAAATTAATGGCCTTGGTAAATTCACCAGCCACTGCGTTTGAAATCTCTTCATTAATGACTAATCTTCCATCTAAACCAAACAAAAGAACTTTAACCGCTGCGCTTTTTGCCAGTTGAAATGAAACCATAAAATTGTTTTTGGCCGGATTTGGATACACTTCTGGCGAACCAAGTAGAAGCGAAGAGAAATTTACGCCAGTAGTTGAAACAACATTTATTGTACCTTTCATTCCGACACTGGCATGCGGCGTACAAACATAATAATGTGTACCGAGAGTAAGTTGAGTCGGCAATACAATTCCTCCTCCAAATGCTGTCTGAAATCCACCTGCCAATGCAGTGTTTCCATTTGAATTATAGGTTGCCTGACTAACTTCCTTTGCGTCATGTGATGTCGAAATAACGAAATTTATTGTATCTCCCAAGTTAATTGTAACATTGGCAGGACTAAAAGTGAGGCCGGAATTATTAATAGTAACTACAGTTGCATTTGAAAAAAACGCAACTAAAAGGAAAAATGCAATAAGTACAAAATGTTTCATTTTTTTTATTTCAAATTTATAAAAGTTTTGTCATCTTTTAAACAGTTGGTTTATTTCGAATTCTTTTTAACTGATTGTTTTAACGATTTATACCCTGAAAATCCCGAGACTTGATAAACCCTTGTTCTTCGTAATGGTTCACAAGGCTTCAACGAATCAAAACATTCTTTTGGTAACTGCTGATACAAACGAGTACCTTCCGTTTTCCAGGAGATCATTTCATCACTCACGTCTTTAATGATCTTTGCCGGGTTACCGACTACAACTTTACGTTTTGGAATTTCCATTTCCGCCGGCACAAAAGACAATGCGCCGACAATGCATTCCTCTCCAATTTTCACATTGTCCATCACCACCGCATTCATACCGATTAACGAATTACGTCCAATTTCAGCCCCGTGAATTACAGCTCCGTGACCAATATGCGCCCCCTCCCGCAACACAACGGTGACGCCGGGAAACATATGAATCGTGCAATTTTCCTGAACGTTACAGCCATCCTCTATCACAATCTCTCCCCAGTCGCCCCGAATGGCAGCACCCGGCCCAACGTAAACATCACGACCTATGGTTACATTTCCAGTGACTGTTGCATTTGGATGTATATAGGAACTTTTATGTATAACCGGACGAATTCCCCTGAACTCAAAAATATTGGGCATAAAATTTTGATTTCCGCAAAATTACCCCATTTTTTATGCTTTAATACTCACTCCTGGTTTTGAAATTCACGCTGAAATAGGTATGTTTGCAGCCGATTTTAAATAAATTAAATAACTAATTAGTAATTAGACATTTACATTATGAACAATACAATCATTTATCTCGTTCCCGCGCTCGGTGTTCTAGGTTTGCTGGTAATGGCACTTAAATCAGCTTGGGTAAGTAAACAAGATGCCGGAAACGATCGCATGAAAGAAATTGCCGGTTATGTGGCAGAGGGTGCCATGGCGTTTTTAAAAGCAGAATACCGAATTCTTGCTATTTATGTTTTACTTGCAGGAGCAGGTTTGGGATGGTTAAGTCAGGTGGTAGAATCATCACATATTTTAATTGTTGCAGCCTTTGTCATCGGCTGTATTTTCTCGGCACTTGCCGGATTTTTCGGAATGCGAATCGCTACCAAGGCAAACGTTCGTACAACACAGGCGGCTCGCACCTCTTTATCCAAAGCGCTTAAAGTTTCTTTCACAGGTGGAACCGTGATGGGACTTGGCGTTGCCGGATTGGCTGTACTTGGATTGAGTATGCTGTTCATTATGTTCTTCCAGATTTTTATGAATGGTTCACTCGCCAACGGAGGTTATCAGGCCATGACTCAGGTTTTGGAAGTTCTCGCCGGATTTTCAGTAGGTGCTGAAAGTATCGCTCTTTTTGCGCGGGTTGGCGGAGGTATTTATACCAAGGCAGCAGATGTTGGTGCTGACCTCGTAGGAAAAGTGGAAGCAGGTATTCCTGAAGATGACCCAAGAAATCCTGCAACCATCGCTGATAACGTAGGTGACAACGTGGGTGATGTTGCCGGTATGGGCGCAGACTTGTTCGGCTCCTATGTAGCTACGGTTCTTGCATCAATGGTTTTAGGTAATTATGTTATCAGAGATATCATTGAAGCCACCGGATCCTTTGCTGGTATCCCATTTGAAGGAATGGGTCCGATTTTCCTTCCCCTATTAATTGCCGGTGCCGGATTACTGGCCTCAATTATTTCAAGCTATTTTGTAAACGTTAGTGATTCAGCAAAAGCTGATACAAATACAGTTCAGCGTGCCTTGAATATTGGTAACTGGTCATCAATAATTTTATCGCTTATTGCTTCTTACTTCTTAATTAATCTTTGCTTACCTGAAACAATAAACATCAGCGTTTTCAATTCCGGTGAATTCGGTAAAGCCACCACGACAAGCATGAATGTATTCTGGGCTGTTTGTATCGGTATGTTTGTGGGCGGAGCTATTAGTTTCATAACTGAGTATTATACAGGACTTGGAAAAAAACCAATTTTAGGGATCGTTCAGAAATCAGCTACCGGAGCCGCAACCAACATCATTGCAGGACTCGGAACCGGAATGCTTTCAACCGCTTTACCGGTATTATTATTTGCAGGAGCAATTTGGGGCGCTTATGCGCTTGCCGGATTTTACGGCGTAGGAATCGCAGCCTCTGCGATGATGGCCAACACAGCAATGCAATTGGCGATTGATGCTTTCGGTCCGATTGCAGACAACGCAGGTGGTGTTGCCGAAATGAGTGAATTGCCGGCCGACGTTCGTGAGAAAACAGATATTCTGGATTCAGTCGGAAACACAACCGCCGCGATCGGCAAAGGATTTGCCATTGCCTCCGCTGCACTTACAGCGCTCGCTTTATTTGCAGCATATGTTACGTTCACAGGAATCAAGGGAATCAACATTTTTGACGCAAAAGTTCTTGCCGCCTTATTTATTGGTGGAATGATTCCTGTTGTTTTCTCGGCCTTGGCGATGAACTCAGTTGGAAAAGCTGCTATGGACATGGTGAATGAAGTACGTCGTCAGTTTCGCACGATTCCGGGAATCATGGAAGGAACCGGAAAACCTGAGTACGGAAAATGTGTTGAAATTTCTACTAAAGCTGCTCTCCGAGAAATGCTTTTACCGGGTATCATCACCATCGTTTCTCCCATCATCATTGGATTAACCATGGGTGCCGAGGCACTGGGTGCCTACATGGCAGGAGTAACCGTGAGCGGTGTATTATGGGCGATATTCCAAAACAATGCAGGTGGTGCATGGGACAACGCAAAAAAATCGTTTGAAAAAGGTGTTGAAATTGAGGTCAACGGAAAGAAAGAAATTTTCTATAAGAAATCAGACCCACATAAAGCTGCAGTTGTTGGTGACACAGTTGGTGATCCGTTTAAAGACACATCAGGTCCATCAATGAACATCCTG
>OMJH01000207.1 GCA_900299295.1 Bacteroidota bacterium | reverse complement strand
TTCGTAGCGTTCTATTTCTTCTTCGGTCTCCGGAACAACAGGAGGAACGGGAAGCGGCGAACCGTTCTGGTCAACTGCCACAAAAGTGAAAATGGCCTGATTGCATTTTTTTCGTTCGCCTGTTATTGGGTCTTCTACAAAAACATCCACAAAAACTTCCATGCTTGTGCTGAATGCGCGCGAGACTTTGGCTTCCAGCGTAACAATGCTCCCACCTTTTATCGGCGAGTCAAAGGAAATGTGATTGACAGAGGCGGTCACTACCACGCGTTTACAATGCCGGTGTGCAGCAACAGCGGTAGTAATATCCATCCACTGCATTAATCTTCCGCCGAACAAACCTCCGACATGATTGGTGTCGTTGGGTAAAACGTGTTCAGTGTTGATAGTGAGTGATTCTTTCGCGGGTTTCGGTTTCATGATATGAGTGTCACTTGTAAAAGTACTAAATGTTTTGTCCTGAGACGGATTTTTTATCTTTATCAAAAAAAGCTCATGGGATATATTTTGGCCTTGCACATTATTTTTATTGTATGCTGGTTTGCGGGTTTGTTTTACATCGTTCGTCTCTTTATTTACTGTAGGGAGGCCAACGATAAACCGGAACCGGACCGGCGCATTTTACTGGATCAGTTTGGCATTATGAAGCGTCGCCTGTGGTATGGAATCACCTGGCCTTCGGCAGTGTTGACAATAACATTCGGGCTGATATTATTGTTTCAGGACGCGAATCACGTGATGTGGTTGTTTCAGCCCTGGTTTATTTTAAAACTTTCTTTTGTCGGCGTGCTTGTACTTTATCATTTGCAATGTCAGTTAATTTACAATCAGCAGAAGAATGGAATCTACCGCTTTTCTTCTTTTAAGCTGAGAATTTTCAATGAAGTTGCGACGATTGTACTTGTTGTGGTTGTGTTTTTAATGGAAGCTCCAAACAAACAAAGTTCATGGATTTATGCGCTTCTTGGAACGTTTATTTTATTAGGCCTGATTGTATTTGCGATTTATATTTACAACAACCAACGTAAAAAACAGGAGGAATTGTCGCAGGCGCAGAAAAACACAAACGAAAAATAAAACCTGAAGATATTATTCCGTAATAATCAGTTTTAATACAGAAAGCGGATTTTTTTCCGCGGAAATAATATTCACGAAATACAATCCTTTTGCAATTTCCTTCAGTGAAACGACAATCGATTTTTCTTCCGTCTGAAATTTCACGGGAATGATTTTTCCTGAAGCATCACGAAGCGCTATACTTACATTTTTTAAATTCTCACCTTTCAGCGTCAGCGTAGTGCCGCTTTGCACCGGATTGGGGGCAAGTGAAAATTCTACTAACTTATTTTCATTAGTTCCGGTGCATGCTAGCGTGCAGTTTTGTTGTGAAGTAATTCCACTCCCTGCTGCAAGCAAATTTTGAAATTGTGTGCCTGCGGTGCAATCGTTTTTCAGATAATAATTCAGCCAGGGTAATAACACCGATGCAACAGTGCTTTGCTGGGCCGCCGGTGTAATCGTGGCCTGCGGCGTGCAAGTCCCTTCCCCGAAATAGCAATTAAAATTATAATTGGCGAACTGACAATGACTGCCACCCGTGATACTCACAAACGACTTGCAGGAAGAACTGAGCGAATCATACATCGGAATCTGATGTTGTGCAGGCGGTGTAACGCAGTCATTACCTCCGGAAAGTACAAGCGAAGGAATGGTAATTCCTGCTGCCGCTTGTATGGCAGATGGTGTTGTATTCGCAGCGCCGAGCGTAGCAATCGCTGTAATGGTTGGGTCGTGTTGAACGGAAAGAAAAGCAGCTCCGCCGCCCATGGAGTGGCCCATCACTGCCGAGGTGGTTGCAACGGAATTAAAAAAAGAAGAAGACGAGTTTTGTCCTTCCGCTTTCATTGCGCCAACCAAAAACGCAATGTCTTTTCCGAATTCCCCGTGTGAAGGAGAAATTGATGTTTCTGTAGTTGGAAACACCATGATGTATCCGTTGGGCACCAGCGCATTCCAGACAACGTCGTAGGCACTCCAGGCCATCACAAAACCATGGCCGAAAAAAAGAATAGGAAACTGACCGCTTGAAATAGCAACGTTGTCTCCTGCAGTGGCTGCAGGATAATAAATTTCAGTGGTGATAACACGGTTGTTGCGGCTCGCATCGGTGAATGATTTTTGACGATGACCGATGGCAAAAGTTTGCGCATCTGTGTTCAAGCTAATGATAGAGAATAAAAAAATAAAAACGAGGTAGGACAAATTTCTCATGCGAAATGAATTGGTTTGCGCAAAGGTGAAAAAATAAAATGAAAAACGACAAAAGACTATTGCAGAATCAGCCGGGTGTGGTGAAGGGTTCCGTTAAATATAACGGAAACGTGATAGATTCCGGGGGCGGCTTCTACTAAAAACGGAAGTTGATTTTCGCCCTTTTGTACATAAAGTGTTTCGTTTTTAATGAGCGCACCCTTTGCATCATATACAGTCACCGTTACAGGTCCGCGCTCGGAAGAAACGATGTGTAGTTGTCCGCTGCCGTTATTAGGATTCGGGAAGAGCGACGCGTAATTTTCTGAAACAGCACTTTTACAGTTTGAGGTGATGACCGGACTAAGCGTTTTTTCTAAGCCGTTATTATCCGTTTGAAGCAGTCGGTAAAACGCATCAGTACCCGTGTTTGCGTCTGCCCAGGAATACATCTGGTTTTGGGAAGTGGTGCCAACACTATTGACTGTAGCTACGTTGGAATAAGTTATTCCGTCTACACTTTTTTGAATAGTATAGTGAGCGATGTTTTGTTCTGACGCCATAGTCCAGGAAAGATTTACTTTTCCTTCTTCGCAGGAAGCGTTCCAGGCAGAAAGTTCTATCGGTAGTACGAGGGTTGGCGTTGCAAACAACAACATGGGTGTGTAGGCTCCGGCTGCAAATGACATTCCGGGGGCCGTTTCAGTTCCAACTCCTGAAATTACGCCTAATTGAGATCCTAGCCCTAAGCCGGGCGACCAGGAGGATCCGCCGCTCCAATATTTTGCGGTTAACAAGCCGGTGTTATATGTTGCGCTTAATGTGTTTTCAGCTCCAAGGTAAGAGAACGTGAGGGTTGCTGTTGCGTTGTTGGTCCAGATAAAATCCCACCAGCGATCAACAACGGCGTCTACAGGAATATTTCCTGAGAGGAAAGGATCTGTAATTCCCATTACACCATTTGAGTAAGGTAGATTATCGCTCGCTGCAGTTGCGCGCGTGGCAATCTGGAAATTGTCTGCGGCGCCGGCCATTCCGGAGGTAATGTTGATGGTTAACGGCAATTGCGTTGCGGCTTTCCCGAATGGAACGATGTAATTACCGGTGTTTGTACCTGCGTTCCATTGTACAACGCTTTGGTTGGTGGGCGCCTGATGCTCGCTTTGGATAAAGCCCGTTGTATACGTGATTCCTCCGTTGGAAGGGTTTGTTATTGTGAGCTGACGTTGGTTGAGGTCAAGAATGCGGGCACCGACAGAAAGAACTCCGGTTGTGGTGGTAGTGCCGCCAACACGGGTAATCGCATTCGTGGCGTGGTTCAGCGTTTTGGTTCCGGTGCCGGTGAGGGTAAGGTTGTAAAAGGTGGTACCGAAATTTCCCTGTATATTTTGAGCGGCATCATTCATGTTTACTGTGCCTGCGTCAGCATTGAAACCTGTGTTGTTGGAGTTGTTGTTCCAGTCGCCTTCCAATAAAATAACAGAGCCGACCGATGGCGTAATCAAACCTCCGTTTTGGCTTGTATAATCACCATCCGTTGCGCCGTCGATATAAACTTGTGGAGCTCCGGAGAAAACAATACGCGCCCCGTTATTGAGCAGGCCTTGGGGAAAGACATAATTACAAAACAAGCAAATTAAAACGGTAAACACGAATGATATGCTAATAATTCTATAATTACGAGAATTGTTTAATTTAATATTGAGTAGCTTCATCAGGAAGGTACGAGATTTTATTAGTGAATTAATTTTTTGAATAAGTGGCAAGGGTTGAGTTTGCAGTTGCGGTTTGGCACAGCTTAACACCGGAACTAGGTGGCATTTTTTTACGCATTTGGGCTACGCCTAAGGGCTTAAAATTATAGTTAGTTCCAGTAAATCGGATGCTGCTTGACAGCTCATTTTTGTATGAAAGGCCATTTAAAACAATTTGAGGCGGTACGGTACAAACAATCATTGCAGCACTCCAATTCATATTCTGTTTTAACTTCGATTTCATAATCAGAATTTAAAATTGCAGGATAAATTACTTTTTAATCTACTTTTCTTCATTTTTAAAGCGACTCTTATCCAAAACCTCTGGATTAATAATGTTTTTTTTAACCGTATCTAAATCTTTTTTAACCCGACCATTAATCCATTCTGGATCTCTGAGATCAACAAGATGGATCTCATTTAAAAAAACGGAAGGAACTTTACCGACAGATTGCTCAATAAGAAGATTGGTGTCATTTGCGTTAATCAAGGAATTTTGAATTTTTTTATTCTCTTGCGCCAACAAATGACCACCTAGTACCATAATTGACAAAAACAAAATTAGGCGCATAATTACCAAATTATAGAAATATAACCCGGCCTTCCTGTTGAATTTGCAACTGTACTTGCAGTACAACCGCCCTTACCATTCGTAATATTTGCGCCAAATCCAAACGCGGTACTTTGATCAATAGCAATTGCCGGGATTAAATAACCGGTCGTACCAGTAGCGGTTCCCGTGGTAAATGCTACTGGGGAATTATAACCAGAACCACAAAACGACAAAGCTTCTTTCAGATACCCTAAATAATTACTACCACCAGCAGCGGACGCGCCAGTCGGGGAAGTATTTCCGGTCGCACCATTTATTGAAGTACCAAAAGAGCCCCCGCCTCCATTGGCAGCCCCTGGATTTGCATTAGTGGCAGTTGAGTTACCATTTCCACCCCCACCTCCACCCGCAGCAGCAAGAAGAGTTGCACCTCTTGAAATAGAGGAACCCGCTCCACCTGAACCAGGATTAGCGCCTACAATACCAGCACCACCTGCTCCAACTAATATCGAAAGTACTTCACCTGGAGTTACATCTAAAACACCAACTACTCCTCCGCCAGCACCACCTAAACCACCGTAACCTAAACCACTACCATAACATCCTCCTCCGCCTGCCCCAACAATTAATACTTTAATCCTTGTTATGCCTGCCGGCACAGTAAAGTTGGAGGAACCAGCAGCGGTAAATTGTTGAGAGCCCGTAGTAAAGTAAGTAGGGGATATATCATTGGAGACTCTTGTCCAAGCCGGTGATGCGGAAGTTCCAGAATTATAATAATACCCCGCAGGTGATAACCCTCCAGTACCTAAATTATAAACCAATAAACTCGTTGCCGGGCTGGGGATTGTTGTTGCGTCCGTTGCGCCTGTCAGCGCAACACGCGGCACCAATACGCCTTTGTTGGTAAAATCAACATCAAGCCCCGCAGACGCATTTGGTGCAGTTCCGCTTGCATTTATACCCACGTTTTGCGCAAGCGCAGCAGTGGAAACAAATAGTAAGAGGTAAAAGATTTTTTTCATATCGAATTATGATTCATCTTCAAAATAAGTAAATTAAAAGTTAAAAAACAAAATTATCGACACGTTTTTAACTAAGTTGAAACACTTAATTTTGACGAAACAATTTTCCCGATTTATTGATTTCCGAGCTGAGCGTAATGAAATCTTCCAACCAGTCAGCATTTCGTATCTTTGCCAACCCATGTCAGACGTTAAAAAGCTCTCCATTGTAATTCCGGCCTACAACGAGGAAAAAACCATACATTTGATTCTGGATAAAATCCGGGATGTTCAGTTGATTCACGGTATCGAAAAAGAAATCATTCTGGTAAACGACTGTTCGAAAGACAATACGCAGGGAGCCATTGAACGTTACATGGCTTCAAGCGCAATGAACATGCGATTGCACAATCAACCGTTTAATCAGGGCAAGGGCGCGGCGCTGCACAAGGGAATTGAGTTGGCTACCGGTGATGCTGTGCTGATTCAAGACGCAGATCTCGAATACGACCCCAACGAATACAACATTTTACTCAAACCCATTTGCGACGGCGTGGCCGATGTTGTGTACGGCTCACGGTTCATGGGTGGGAATCCGCATCGGGTACTTTTCTTCTGGCACACCATCGGCAATAAATTTCTTACGTTTTTAAGCAACATGTTTACCAATTTGAATCTTACGGATATGGAAACGTGTTACAAGGTTTTTCGTACGCCGGTCATTCGCTCTGTTTCGCTTCGCGAAAAACGTTTCGGTTTTGAGCCTGAGGTTACCGCAAAAATATCGCGCATCAATAACATTCGAATTTATGAGGTTGGAATTTCCTATTACGGTCGCACCTACGAAGAAGGAAAAAAAATCGGATGGAAAGATGGTTTCCGCGCCATCTGGTGCATTCTTAAATACGGAATGTTTCGCGCCGATTAACCATGTTTTTACCTTGCTTTTTTATCGTTTGAAGCCCGAAAAATTTCTTTACTTTGTTGAATAAGGCAACATGGTTTTCAGCTCTGCCGTTTTTCTCTATCTTTTTTTTCCGCTCTTTTTGCTCACGTATTTTTTTACGCCGCAACGGTTTAAAAACGTTGTGCTGTTGTTGTTCAGTGTCGGATTTTACGCCTGGGGCGCACCTCAATTCGTGTATGTAGTTCTGGCTACCACCGCACTCGATTTTTTTCTCGTTCGCCTGATGTACGAATCACACGGAACGCGTAAATCATTGTTTTATTTATTGCTTTCTGTTTCTGTGAATCTCGGTTTGCTATTTTATTTCAAGTACTGCGGTTTTTTCGTTCACAACGTAAACAGCGTATTGCATGCCTTCGGTTTTTCCAATGAAATTCTTTTCACTTCCGTAGTAATGCCAATCGGCATTTCGTTTTACACCTTTGAAACCATTACCTACGTTGTGGATGTTTACCGTGGTGTTCATCGCCCACTGAATAATTTCCTGGATTATCAGGCGTACATCATGATGTTTCCGAAATTAATTGCCGGCCCGATTGTGCGTTATCATGAAATCGCTGACCAGCTCAACAATCGCCAAGCACAGGAAACAGCGGATAATCGCCTGAATGGCTTTTTTCGTTTTTCGATTGGTCTTGCCAAAAAAGTGTTGATTGCAAATACACTTGCTGAAGTTGCCAACGCAATTTATGGCGATCCATTAACCGGTGCGGGAATGGCAAATCCGGAAACTTTATCGATGTCACAAGCCTGGATTGGGGCTTTAGCTTTTACCTTTCAGATTTATTTTGATTTTTCAGGATATTCTGACATGGCAATTGGAATTGCGCGCATGCTGGGTTTTCGTTTTCCGGAAAATTTTAACCATCCGTACATTTCACAAAGCATTACGGAGTTCTGGCGGCGCTGGCACATTACCCTGGGAAGCTGGATGCGCAATTACGTTTATATTCCGCTTGGCGGGAATCGTGTACACGGTAAATGGCGATTGTTTTTTAATTTGTGGATTGTCTTTTTGTTGAGCGGACTCTGGCACGGCGCGAGTTGGAATTTTGTAGTGTGGGGCGCCTGGCACGGCGCGTTTTTAATTCTTGACCGATGGTTTTTGGATAAAGTTTTACGTTTTGTCGGAAAACCTTTTCGTATTGCCTTTACATTTTTAATTGTGGTGATTGGATGGATATATTTCCGTGTAACCGATTTGTCGCTTGCAACAAAGTTTGCCGCCGCTCTATTTCGGTTCGGGAATTCAGGCTTTCCTTATTCCTTTACCAACGAATTTTTTATTGCACTTGGTTTCGCGTTTTTCTTTTCGTTTTTTGCAGTGCTGCCGTTTACAGCGCGGTTTTCCGCAGCTGTTTTTGAAGGATCAACTAATTTTCGTGTTCAGTTGTTGAATGCAATTGTATCCGTTTTTTTTATTCTGCTTTCCACAGCGTATTTGGTTTCCGGGGGATTTAATCCATTCATTTACTTTCGATTTTGATGAGCAAAACAACTGCAATGAAAAACGGATTAATGGCGCTTCTGCTGTTAGGGCTCTTCTTGCCGGCGTTGCAATTGAAATTTAAAATTTTTGATGAGCAGGAACTCAAGGGATCTTACCGTAAAAGAGAAAAAATTCCATTTACTGTTCAGGCGTGGAGCGACGCAGCCTTTCAGGACTCATTAACGGGATGGATGAACGATAAAATGGGATTCCGTCCGTTTATGGTTCGCCTGCGCAATCAGTTGTTATGGTTCAGTGATAAAAAAACCTTCGTAAAAAATGTGGTGGTGGGCAAGCAAAATTATTTGTACGAGCAAGCGTATATTGATGCCTATCTGGGGAGAGATGTAAAGTCAAAGGAACAGGTTGAATCGATTTGTCGAAGATTGAAACTGGCGCAGGACTCACTTGCTCAAAGTGGAATTCCTTTGCTGGTGGTATTGGCGCCCGGAAAAGCCTCTTTTTTTCCAGAGTATTTACCTCAACAATACGACGGAGTAAAATCCGGATTGACCAATTACGATTTATTTTCGGCAGCGCTTCAGCAACAAAAAATAAATACAATTGATTTTCGGAAATGGTTTTTGAATCAAAAGGAAAAATCTAAGTATCCGCTTTATCCTTCCGCCGGAATTCACTGGAGCAATTACGGAAGTTGGCTTGTGATGGATTCGCTGATTCGTTTTTATGAGGACTATTTTAAAAGTGATTTGATTTCGTTAATCATGAGCGAGCCTGTTTTCTCAGACACACTCCAGTCGCCCGACAATGATATTCTGGAGGCCATGAATCTGCTGAATCCGCCTTCCTATACCCGCATGGCGTACCCTCGTGTATCGTGGGAAGACGCTAGTGGAAAAGTAAAACCGCGACTCTACGCAGTTGGTGATAGTTATTTCTGGCAGTTGTTTAATAACGGATTTTCACAAATAGTTTTCAGTGATACCCGCTTTAATTATTATAGTCGCAAGGAATATTTAATGACACAAGGCGGCGCTCTGGTGGAAAAGGATTTTTCCGCCGATGAATTTTCTTTAACCTCTACGCATACCCAGCTTGAAGCGAAAATCAGAAACTCGAAAGAAATGATGAAGATGATTGAGAAGAAAGCGCTGCAAAAAGGAATACCGGTGGATTCGATGATTCGATTAGACGCACAATGGTTACTGGAGCGAGAGCGGAACGCTGTTCTTTTCGTTGTTACGGAGGCAAACCTGAAAGATTTTCCCTGGGGATTTGATCGCCGGCTGGAAGAAATTTTAAATTTGAACGGTGTGAAAAAGAATCGTCAACAAGCAATTGAAGAGTATGAAAAAAAAATAAGAAGTTCACCGGAGATGATGAAAATGATGGAGACCAAGGCGAAACAACGAGGAATCGGACTCGATTCGATGATTCGGATGGATGCGCGCTGGTTACTGGACGAGGAACTGAAATCAGAATGAAACAACTGTATTTGTCACATAAACTTAAAGGAGTTGCGGCGCCTGTCTCGGTCTTCGTTTTGCTGAGCGTTGTTATTCTGCCTTTGGATTTCACCGGCGACCGTACCGACGGAATTTTTCACTACCTCATTGCGAAAACGGCGTTAAAATATCCTTCTTATTTTTTTGATTTGTGGGGCAAACCAATTTTTACGCTAACAGCGATGCCGTTCGCGCAGTTCGGTTTTCGTGGCATGCATTTCATGAATGTGTTGATTGCCACAGCAACTGCGTGGCTGGTTTTTTTAACCGCCCAACGATTGAAATTCCGTCATGCATGGCTCGCTTATTTTTTAGTATTGCTTACGCCGGTTTATTTTCAGCAGCTGTACACCATGATGACCGAGCCTTTGTTTGCCCTTTGGCTCGCGTGGATAATTTTTTTGTTTGTTGATGAAAAGCCGGCTTCCGCCGCCGTTTTTGCCTCCCTTTCACCTTTGGTGCGGCAAGAAGGATATTTTCTCATTGTGCTGATGTTGTTTATTTACTTATGGAAGGGATACTACCGGTTCTTGCCGCATCTGTTGTTAGGATTACTATTGTTTTCCTTTTTAGGATTTTTATTTCAGGGTGATTTTTTTATTCTCATCAACCGCAACCCGTACAACGGTGAGGATTTATACGGACACGGATCGTTCGCTCACTTTTTTGAACGCGCAGAGATAATGTTTGGCGTAGTGCTGGAAGTTTTGTTTTTAGTTGGATGCGTGCTATTAATGTTAGAAGGAATGAGACTACGTAAACAGTTGGAAGCTCCTATTAAAACAAAACACAGCTATCATTCACGTTTATTGCTTGTGGCAGGATTCTCCGTCGGCTTTTTTATGGCGCATGTCGTGATGTGGTGGAAGGGTATTTTTTCTTCCTATGGATTGGAACGCGTAATGGCGTGTATCGTTCCGGCGATGGCAATCGTTGCGTTAAACGTGATTGATTGCGCAGGGAAATTTCTGGAAAATAAAAAAAGAAAAACAGTTTCAATTGTTGCTGCGGTGTTGATTGCCTTGACATCAATGGGTGTTTTCTTCAGTCGTGCGTTTTTCCCTCCACGCAAGCAACTCACCTTGCATGAGCTGGTGCTTACGGAGGCTGCTGATTGGGTTAAATCAAATCAGATCTCGTTTAAAAAAGTTTATTTCTCACATCCGTTTAATATTTTGTTGTATAATCTAAATCCAAAAGAACGTAAGGATTCAGATGAGTTGATGTATGTGGGACAGGTACAAAACATGGATTCCGGTGCCTTAATTGTTTGGGATTCCGCGTTTGGTCCAACAAACAGGTTTGAACGTGAACAATTATCTGCTGACAGCACCGTTTTAGTTTTAAAATCAATGCGCACTGAAAACTATGAAGTGTTGATTTGCAAAAAGAAATAATGGCGAATAAAGAAATATATTCGGCGAGATTGGTAAAAATGGAAAATTATTTTCGTGATTTTTTTCCGTCGTTGCTTCGCATCAAACCCTTTCTTCTGGTTGCAATTATCATTGTCACTTTTCTTTCGCAAAACACGGAACGATATTCGGGCTGGGCGAAAAGCGGGGTCCCATTTTCAAGCGATATCGATCAGTATTATTCTTACCTCCCGCAAATTTTTATTCAGCACGACCCCGCTTTTCGCAAAGCGGAACGTTACTGGACAACATCTTTACCCAACGGAAATAAAATACAACGTTTTACCATTGGTGTAGCCATCATGGAAGCGCCATTTTTTTTGATTGGCCATCAAATTGCAAAGTCATACGATTATCCTGTTGATGGTTATTCCCCGCCTTATGGCTGGGCCTTGTACTACGGAGCTGTATTGTATGTTCTGCTGGGATTGTTCTTTTCCTTTAAAACACTTCGGCTTTATTTTAGTGAGTGGTTTTCTGCCGCAATGGTTTTTACTTTGTTTTTTGCCACGAATCTTTTTTATTATACCGTTGCTGAGGCGCTCATGAGCCATTCGTTTTTATTTTTTTTGCAAAGTACTTTTTTGTTCTGCGTTCTGCGCTGGTATGCCTCAGGAAATTGGCGCTATTTTTTAGGATTTGTCTTTTGCGGAGCTTTTTCGGTGCTGATACGTCCCACAGAAGTTTTGATCTTTTTATTTCCCTTGCTTATTGGGATTCAAAATGGTGAATCGCTACGACAACGATTGTCGTTTCTCGCAGCAAAAAGAAATCAATTAGTTGCGGGAGTTCTTATTTTTATTCTTGTACTGTTGCCGCAATTGTTTTACTGGAAATT
>OMJH01000206.1 GCA_900299295.1 Bacteroidota bacterium | reverse complement strand
TGGACCGATAATCCCCTTAGCATATATGCACGTGCCAGCAAAACAATTGTTGATGGAATTATTTATTACGATAGTGATGAGGATGTAAAACTCAGAAACGAAATTCAAACAGAACGCGCACGAATCATACAAAAAATGATTGCCGCAAAGAAAGGCGGCGAACCTACACAAAAACCCCGACGCCAACGTAACATTGAATATCATTGTGATACAGTTGGCGCTATCGAAGAACAATAAATAAAATCATCTTCTCATGAAAAAATATTCTTTATTCAGCTTTGTATTTTTATTTTGCTTTTACTCGTACGGGCAAAATCCTGCTCCCGGCTTAAAGCAAACCAAATCCATCCTCCTGATGAACGGTGTGCTGCACATCGGCAACGGTAAAATGATTGAAAATTCGCTCGTAGGTTTCAGAGATGGAATAATTGATTTGGTAGCCGATGCCACCACTTCAAAAATTGATATGAGCAAGTACGATACAATTATTCGGCTCGGTGGCCAACATGTTTATCCTGCCTTCATCGCTCCAAATTCAACGATTGGACTCACCGAAGTAGACGCAGTTCGTGCCACCCTTGATTTTTCGGAGGTGGGCGGAATGAATCCTCATGTGCGGGCTTTAATTGCCTTCAATACGGATTCAAAAATAATCTCTACCGTTCGAACAAATGGGGTTTTATATTGCCAGGTTACACCACGCGGCGGAACAATCAGCGGTACGTCTTCAGTTGTTTCCCTGGATGCATGGAATTGGGAAGACGCCGTTGTTTCTACTGATGACGGCGTTCACCTCAACTATCCGCGACTTCCTTTTCGGATCCGCAATGAACGTGAAGGCGAGGACCCGCTGGCAGTTTATGAATCAAGTTTAATTCAATTGAACAAATATTTTGCGGACGCGGTGAGTTACCTGAATAGTCCTGATCAGCAGGAAAAAAATTTATACTTTGAAGCCTTGCGTGGGGTTTTTTCCGGCAAACAACGAATATATATTCATGTTGATTATGTTAAAGACATGTTATCCTCAATTGATTTTTGTTCGAAATTCAACTTTCCGAAACCTGTTTTTGTGGGAGGGAAAGATGCCTGGAAAATCACTCCCCAATTACGCGCTTGCAAAATTCCCGTGATGATTAACCGAATACATGACTTACCTTCCTTGCAGGAAGATGACATTGATTTGCCGTACAAACTTGCTTATTTACTGGCCCGTGATTCCGTTGAGTTTTGTTTACAAAATGAAGGAGACATGGAAGCGATGAACACACGTAACTTACCTTTTCTTGCCGGAACTGCTGCTGCCTATGGACTCGAAAAAGAACTGGCAATTAAATCAATTTCGCTTTCAGCTGCACGTATTTTAGGTGTGGAAAATAAAATCGGTTCCATTGAGCAAAAAAAAATTGCATCGCTTTTTGTTTCAGAAGGAGATGCATTAGACATGCGTAGAAATAAAGTTACAATGGCATGGATAGAAGGACGCAAAGTCACGCTAACAAATTCGCAGCAGTCACAATACGAAAAATATAAAACAAAATACGGAGTAAAATAAATTATTTCGTGTTACGCATCACCAACTGAACCGTGTATCGACTTTTTTGCTCCAGCAAAACCAATTTGTTTTCAGTAACCCGGTCTATCGTATTCTGATCGTAATAACGAATTGTACATAGCTCAAGCCGATCATTGTATAACACTTTGTATTCGTTTTGTAGCTCGCTGATCAGTCCGGAAATTTTTGATTCGTTATTGTCAACACAAACCGAAAAATTAATTGCCGACAATTGCATCATGTGAATAGATACATTGTGCTTATGAAACAACAGAAATATGTTTCCGAGATTTTCTTCAGCAATAAAAGAAAAATCTTTTGGTTGCAATGAAATCAGCAGTTGATTCACTTTAAAAATAAACGAAGGCGTTGGGAGTTTAATATTACCGTCTGATATAATAGTTCCTTCGGCATCAGGTTCAACAAAAGATTTTACCAGCAGAGGAATATTTTTATTCTGTAAAGGTTTTATTGTTTTGGGATGAATTACTGTGGCTCCGTAATAGGTCAACTCAATTGCATCCTGATAACTCAGTTGCTGAATTTTTACGGTGTTGTTGAACCATTTGGGGTCCGCATTTAATACCCCCGGCACATCTTTCCAAATCGTAACACTATCCGCATTGGTACAATAGGCCATTACCGCGGCAGTATAATCTGAGCCCTCGCGTCCCAGCGTGGTTGTAAAGTTTTCAGAAGTGCCTCCAATAAAACCCTGTACAACAGCTATTGAAATCTGTCCCGGAAATTGAATTAATCTCATAGCGTCCTGAACATTTTTCTCTGTTTGAACAAAATCAATTTTTGCCTGACGGTAGGAATCATCCGTTTGAATCAATCCCCGTGCATCAAGCCAGCTGTTTTTCAGTCCTATCTGATTCAGATATGCTGAAACAATTTGTGTGGATAAAATTTCACCGAGAGAAACAATCTGGTCATACTCATGGTCAAAATCATGCTCTGGAAAACCTTCGGTCGCCCACTCCAATTCAACGAAGGTGTTTTCAATACTATCATAAATCGAATGATTCTCGTCAGAAAATAAATCTTTAACAATTGAAAAATGGTAGGCCTTTATCTCTTCTAAGATTGATTTTCTTTCCGGTTTTTGATAAAAAAACGCTTCTGTTAGTCGCTCAAGCGCATTGGTGGTTTTACCCATCGCGGAAATCACCACAATTATTTTATCATCGGGAAAACCTTGTAAAATTTTACCCACGTTTTTTACTGCCGGTGCATCTTTCACAGAGGCACCTCCAAATTTAAACACCTTCATGCTGTCGTAAAATTACTGAATCGAACTAAATCTTCATCCGTTAACTTACAGTTAATCCATTCTGCGTCAAGATGGCTTTTATACTTCTTGTAAAATTCAATTGCCGGTGTATTCCACTCCAGCACTTGCCACTCAAGGCGTCTCACTTTTTGATTACGTGCTACCTTCAACACTTCCTCAAACAATAATTTTCCAATGCCCTTCCGACGCAATGATTCCGTTACAATGATATCCTCCAAAAAAAGGCATCGGCCCTTCCAGGTAGAGTATTTCACGTAATACAAGGAAATGCCGCAAATTTTTTCTTTGTATACCGCAACAAAAAAATCAAATACTTTTTCAGGACCAAATCCCCAGCGCATCATTTCTTCTTCCGTGACTGCTACCTCATCCGGCGCCTTTTCGTAGCGGGCAAGTTCTTTCACCAGTTGTAATGCGGCAGAAATATCTTTTTGTTCACCTTTACGAATCTTTATTTCACTCATGATCTTCGTTTTTTATTTGACTGAACTGTTTTCTGAGAAGAACTTTTTGTAACTCGCGTTTCAGTAACAACTCCGCAAGTAAAACATCATACTCTTTTTCAGGATAAACTTTCGTGTAATTAGTTATTAGTAATTCGCTAATGTCGATTCGGTATAAAAGATTCTGAAGTTCCGACCAGTTGCGATTGGAAATTTCACGAATGGCCTTTCCCAATTCAACGCAAAGCAATTCAAATGAAAACGGATCAGGTAAGTTGAGTGCGGGCGAAATTCCGGATTGAGTAAAATCTTTCTCCAACTGCATCAATGCTTCATTGAGTAAAGCCGTATCGTGTAAGTAAGTTTCCGGAAGAGAAGTAAAATCCATCAGACTTTCGAAGTAGGAAGAAGTAATCGCTCGACCACCCGATTATTTAAAATATGGGATTCAAAAATTTCCTGCACATCATTGAGCGTAACACCAACGTAAAAAATACCCTCAGGATATACAACCAGGGTCGGGCCCAATGTACACACATCCAGGCAACCGGCACGCTGGGCACGAATTTTAACCGGAAGCTGATGGTCCTTGATTAATTTCTTAAATGCAGCTACCAATCCCAATCCGTGTTGCTCCCCGCAACTTTGCTTTTCGCCCGGAGCTCGCTGGTGGGTGCAAATAAAAATATGTTTATCAAATTTTAAAGGATGCATTTTAGGAACCAAATTAGGATAGTGTGAAATTAAGTAATTTAGGCGCAGGCAATGGGACAGCGTAAAATTTTAATTAGCGGCGGAGGCGGACTAATAGGGCGTGGTGTGTCAAATCTTCTGCTAAAAAAAGGGTTTACCGTTGTACACCTCAGCAGAAAAGAAAATCTGAATGCTGAAATGCCAAGCTACCGCTGGGATATTGAAAAAAAATTTCTTGACCCTCGTGCGCTACACGGAATAACGGACGTCATTCACCTTGCAGGCGCAGGCATCGCCGATCAAAACTGGACGGCACAACGTAAACAAGAATTAATTGACAGTCGTGTTAAAAGTGCAGAACTGATTTTTAATTCGATTCAATCCGAAGGAATTCAATTGCACTCGTTGATTGGCGCCTCCGCGGTTGGATTTTACGGCGCCTCGACATCAGATAAAATTTACGCAGAGAAAGATCCTCCGGCCTCAGACTTTCTGGGGACGTGTTGTAAAATGTGGGAGAAATCGTATGAAGCTTTCAACAATTCAGGAATACGGACGGTTATTTTCAGAATCGGAATCGTGATTTCCCGACATGGCGGCGCGCTTGCAAAACTTGCTGCTCCTGTACGCTTTGGCGCCGGCGCTGCATTGGGAAGCGGCAAACAATACGTTCCCTGGATTCACGAAAAAGATTTACATCGCTTGTTTCTTTCAGCAATTGAATCGCAGGAAATGAGTGGAATTTATAACGCCGTTGCAACAGAGCACTGCACCAATCCGCAACTCACAAAAGCCATCGCAAAAACCTTGCATCGCCCTTTATTGTTACCCAATGTTCCCGGCTTCGTTTTGCGTCTTACCTTAGGCGAAAGAGCCGATATGATTTTGGAAGGCAGTCGCGTTAGCAACAATCGCCTTTTGTCCTCCGGATTTCAATTCGAATTTCCTGAAATTCTTCCGGCACTCAGCGATTCACTGAAGAATTAAAATCACCTGTATCATTTACGTTTGGATTTCGTTATCCAAAAAATAAAACATGAAAAAAATTGTCTTCGCTTTAATTTGCATTACTTGCCTTGTACTTTTTTCATTCAGGAAAAGTTCCTTAAAAACAATTTCCATCAATGATGCGGTCAGTCAGGGTTTGATTCGTGTAAGATTATCAGGTAAGGGAGGGCACAGCGGTGAATGCGTGTCGCTGGACATTCAGAACTTAAAAGACAATTCACTTTCAATTTTATTCAAACCGGGACACCGGATAAACAGTTCGAATGAGGATGAACAGGATTTACTCATTGTGAAAGAACAGATAATCGCATTGAATGCGAAAGAAAAAAAACCGATTCCGATTAATGCGTTTTGTTGTCAATTGCAGAATAAATGTCCGGCGCAGGGCTCGGGATTCAAACTGGGAAAACCGGCGGACGCGAATCTTGTTAAACTGTCAAACTTCATTAATTCGATTCATGTTCCCAACGAAATAATTCAGGAGGCTGTCTGGTGCGTGAGCAACGACAACTCTCCAAGCAGCATCGCTTTACCTTATGAGGAAAATAAAATAAAGAATTAAGAAAAACTGTTGATTCGCTTCGGAAATTTGTTTGCAAACTCACCAACAAACCCGACAACTGGTATTCGACACCTCAGGACCGTCATCAGAATGCAGAACGAATCATTGTTCCCAATCCGGTGGAAGTATTTGGTTCTCTTTCCTACGAAGTAAAAACACCTTCAGCCATTGACATGAATCTTATTGGTCCTGACGGAAAACTAATAATGAATATGAACGGTAGCAAATTGACAAAAAAGGGAACCTGCCAATATAATTTTCACGTGAAGGTTACAGGTTATCCTCAGGGAATTTATCATGTTATCTTAAAAGCCGGAACTACACAGATCCTCGACAAGGAGTTCACCATTTAAGTTGTCGGTATCCTCAAATAAGGACGAAGGCGCTGAAAGAAAAGGGACGCTGCCAGTGCTCCGCA
>OMJH01000205.1 GCA_900299295.1 Bacteroidota bacterium | reverse complement strand
TCAAAAAGTGAAAATCCACCGAACGAAACTGTAACATTATTAACCGAGATCATCGTTATTTTTTCTGATTAAGATTTGAAGTGTGTACGAGGTTTGAAATGCGATACAACAAGCGCGCGCCAACATTGGCATCCCACTCATCCTCGCCGGGAGAAATTTCATTGATGTCAAACGCAATTATTTTTTTTCCGGAACGTACAATTTTTTCAAGCAGGAATAAGACCTGTTCGGTTTCAAAACCGCCGGCCACAGGTGTGCCGGTGTTTGGACATAATTTCGGATCGAGTCCATCGATATCAAAACTCAGGTAAATGTTCTGAGGCAATTCGCTGATGATTTTATCGCAAATGCTTTCCCATTGCGCACCGCTGTACATTTCATGTTTAATGTCACGATCAAAAAAAGTTTTTACGCGACCCTTTGAATGTTGAGTGATATTGAATTCGGCCTCGCAGTAATCACGAATTCCCACCTGCACCAACTTTTCAACTTGCGGAATTTTCAATGCGTTGAACATGATGGACGCATGAGAAAATTCAAATCCTTCGTAGGCATCACGTAAGTCGGCATGCGCATCAATTTGTAAGATTCCAAAATTTCCGAAATGCGCCGCCAGCGCTTGCATCATGCCAAATGGCGTTGAATGATCGCCTCCGAGCAAACCAACAATTTTATTTTTTTTCAGAAAATACGTTACACGTTCCTGAATCGTTTCATTCAACCAATGGGAACCTGCATTTATTTCCGACTGAATTTTTTTCATTTCTGCATTCGAAGAACTGCTCTCTCCTTTCGCGTACAAATCAATATAGTGTTCAGCTTTTGTTCGCAACGCTTCACTTTTGGCTTTGATTTCAGGATTGATCTCATCCATCGCGACACCGTTTTTCCAGGCATCCTTCACAAACGGGTCGAATAAATCGACCTGAAACGAAGCATCAAATACAGCATCGGGACCGTTGGCTGTTCCACCGCCATACGAAACGGTAACTTCCCAGGGCACGGGAATAATTACCACATCGGCTTCATCGGTTGTAAACGGAAGTCCGAACAGATTTGCGTTAGCGTCACCGATTTCGTTGGGATTAAACTCGCTTATTTTTTTTTCTTTTGAAGTCATTGTAAAAATGAATTTTCCGTTAGAATTTAAGGTTGCAAAGATACGGTTTTACAGGGGAACAGATTAAATTAGAACCACGAGAATTCCTTCATCAGAAATATATCTTTATTACGCCCAGCTAGCTTGGTAAGCGAGATTTTAGTTGATTAAAATGAAGAATTTACATTCTATTTTTAGTGAAGAAAAAGATTGTGGCATTTGGAAAAAGTGAATGCGGCTTTTTAATCCTCTACGTGTAAAATATGCAGTATCCGGTGAATGATGGGAGCGAAAAATACCGCGGTAATACTCAAAAAAGCAATGCCGCTGTAAAGCGCGTAGAAGGAGGAAAATAATTTGGCGCTTTCCGATTTCATTTCTACCACGGGTCCCATTCCGGTGAGAATCATGCTTGCCATGTGAAAACTGTCAAGCAGAGAAAGGTTGCCAAAGTAATGATAGCCAACAACTCCTAAACCAATAGAGAAAATTACCAGAAGCGTTGTGAAAATTAAATATTTCGCCATCCGGAGAATGAATGTACCGGCCGGAATCATTTTTTGTTTTCTGCTTTCTAATTTCATCTTGGCTTAAAAATTATGTTTTCAATCGCAAATTAAAAGTAATGGTATTTCAGAAAAATTACTAGTTCAGTGAGCGCTCAACCGCGGACACTGAGTTTATCGAAGTGGCCGGGGTTTCTACAGGCTCAACCACCGGCTATGGCGTAATCAACCACCGGCATTACTAAATAAAAAACCGGTCCCTGAACCATTGACGAAGTCAATAAAGTCGAAGGGCCGGTTTTTCCTGAACTCAATTCCCCTGCGCTTCTTTACTGCCAAATACTTTTTTCAAAATATCTGTGACGCGTGCTATAGGATCTTTTCTGATTTTTTTCTCCTCAGACGCAACCAATTTAAAAACTCCGTTAACGGCACGTTGCGTTACGTATTCATTTAAATCAGGATTCACTTTTTCACCTCCGGTAAGGAAGGTCAGCTGATTGTATTTGGTAATGAGCGGCTCCCAGTATTTGGTAACCTGAACTTTTTCAATGGCGTCTTTTACTACGGGCCTGAAAGATGACTTCAAGGATTCGGTAGTTGTTTTACGAAGATACCCGGTAGCAGCAGTATCGCCACCTTTAAGAATTCCCATAGCATCCTGAAGTGTCATGCTTGTAATTGCATTTATGAAAATCGGCGCGGCCTGTTCACAGGCTTTTTCAGCGGCACGATTTAAACTCATTTCAAAATCATTGATTTTATTTTCAAAACCCACTTCCTTTAATTTATTTTTTACTTTGATCGCCTCTTCGGGAAAAGGAATAAACAGTTCGGTGTTTTTATAAAACCCATCCGCTTTGCTTGCCAAAGAAGCTGAGTTTTGCGCACCAACACGCAAAGCTTCTTTAAGTCCTGATACAATTTCATCATTTGTCAGCGCCGGTGGTTGATTAGCAGCAGTACCGGTGTTACTAACTACGTTATTTACGGTATTCAATAGACTGGCACCTGTGCTGCCACAACCTGTCACAAAATAAATCAGCGACAGAATAGTAAATGAGAAAATTATTTTTTTCATGATTTTTTTTCTTCGTTTGACAAAGATAATACCAATTTTTCTCATTAGGTTTGAAAGATTTTCGAAATAAAATGAAAGCAGAAATTATTTGTATCGGTGACGAACTTTTGATTGGACAAGTGATTAACACCAACGCTGCTAAAATGGGGGTATTATTGAATCTCGCGGGAATTCGCGTTGTTCATTCCGCTGTTGTACAAGATGAATGGAATTCCATCGTGCAAGCCTTTGATCATGCACGCGAACGTGCAGATGTGATTTTAATTACGGGAGGACTCGGCCCAACAAAAGATGACATCACAAAGATAGTGCTCTGCTCTTATTTTAACTCGGAACTCATTTTGAACCAAGATGTAATGGCGGATGTGCATGAATTATTTGAGCGACGAGGCAGAATTGTTTCGGAAATAAACAAAAAACAGGCGGAAGTTCCTGCATGTTGCCGTGTAATCAGAAACAAAAACGGAACTGCGCCGGGAATGTGGATTGAACACGAAGGAAAAATTTTTGTCAGTATGCCCGGTGTTCCGTTTGAAATGTTGCCGATGATGGAAGATGATGTACTTCCTTTACTGAAAAAACAATTTGACTTGCCATCCATTTTTCATTACACCATTTTAACGCATGGCATTGGAGAAAGTGTTTTATCGGAGCTGATTGAATCCTGGGAACTTCAACTTGCATCAAAAAATATTCGTTTAGCCTACTTACCTTCCAACGGTTCAGTTCGTCTCCGTCTTAGTGCCTACGGTGAAAACGAAACTGAATTGCAGCGATTAGTTATGCACGAAGCGAAAGCTGTTTTGCCACTGATTGAAAAATATGTTTTTGGTGTTGAAGAATACGGCAAAGAACAGCCGCGCATTGAAACCGTTCTTGCCAATGAATTAGTGAGCCGAAAAAAAAAACTTGCACTCGCTGAAAGTTGTACCGGGGGATATATCGCACATTTGATTACCTCGATTCCCGGATCTTCTGCGTTTTTTAACGGCGCAGTGGTCCCTTACCACAATGAATTCAAGCATGCGCTTTTGGAAGTAGACAATTCCATTTTCAATACGGTGGGTGCCGTTAGCGAAGAGTGCGTTCGTCAGATGGCGAAAGGCGTTTTGAAAAAATTCTCATCCGATTATTCAATTGCTGTCAGCGGAATAGCGGGCCCGGCCGGCGCCACGCCGGAAAAACCGGTTGGACTTGTCTGGATTGCCTGGGCAAACAAAACGGAAGTAAAAACTGAACAATTTATTTTTGGAAAAGATCGAGTGCGAAATATTCAATTAACCGCGAACATGGCCTTAAATCGCTTACGGCAATTAATTGAAGATGGATTTTAGTTTGAAAAATAATTGTTTACCGCGTTAACGTAACAATCTGCGATTTGTTTCACGCGTTCATTTGTTGTGATGCCGTAAAACTCTCTGTCGTTTTTGTTCAGCAATAAGCATTCGTTTTTATTGTCCTGATAAACACATTCTCCGTAAGCAAGCGGCCCGTAAATTCCACGGCATAAAGCAAGATTTCGACTGAAAACACCTTTTGAAGAAGTAGCGATACAGTTTTCTGTAAGGTAAGCGGCATCCTCCTTTTTTGCGATGGGGGTTCCCAATTGGTTGGAAAATTCATTGACAAGGAGCGAGGAAAGCTTTT
>OMJH01000204.1 GCA_900299295.1 Bacteroidota bacterium | reverse complement strand
GTACAAGGCACCTTTCGTAAGCAAGGGAACATTAAAACTCCTCGTTATTTTTTAAGTACAACAGCACTCGAGGAAAATAATTTTTCTTACACTGTAGGCTATCATAAAAAGCGCTGGGGCGCGGAAGTGTTTTACGCGCAGTTCAATACGCGAATCGGAATTTTTTCGGGTTCGCACATCGGAAATCTTACCGATTTAAATTATGCGTTTACAAACGATGTCAATTATGATACTGCGAGTTTCAGTTATCGTATCAGCCGGCCTTATCAGGATGTAGGTCATGAATTGATGAAAACCAAATTCCATTTTCATACGGGAAAACGATCACGAGTGACCATCAATTACGCCTATCAGTACAACGTAAGAAAAGAGTTTGACAAGGATAAATCCTTAAACGATTCGATTGCAGCATTAAATCTTCCGGATCTGGATTATCGCATCGAAACGCAGCTGGGAGAGGTAGTCTGGGATCATGATAACATTCGTTCCTTTCGCGGAATGGTTGGTGCGACAGTAATGCATCAGGAAAATGTATACCGCGGACGTTATTTCATTCCCAATTACATCAATAATAATCTTGGAGCATTTTTTATTGAACGATTTATTCGGCAAAAATTCGAACTCGAGACGGCACTCCGCTATGACAAAAAAATGCTGACGGCTTATTTGTGGGAGAACAATGTAGTTATTCATCCGCAGTTTAATTTTGACGGAGTTTCGTGGAATTCGGGCCTGGTTGTAAAGCCCGACAGTCTGCATAAAATTTTGTTCAATTCAGGTTTTGCCTGGCGTGCTCCGGCGGTGAACGAGTTATTCTCCGACGGACTTCACCATGGTGCTGCAAGCATTGAAAAAGGTGACAGAACTTTAAAGGCTGAGCGTGCATGGAATTCTGTTTTGACGTTTTCACGAACAACAAAAAATGTGAGGATCGAATGCAGTTTTCATGCGAATTACATTCGTGATTTCATTTATCAGGTACCCGGAAGTATACCGCAATTATCTATAAAGGGCGCTTTTCCTGTTTTTTATTTTCGTCAAACGAACGCGTTGATAAGCGGAATCGATTTAACAGGACGTTTTCTCTTGACAAGGTCTATTGAATTTTTTGTGAATGGGATGTATTTGCACGGCGAAAATTTAAATCAACATCAGCCTTTGATTTTTATGCCGGCCAATCGGGTTTCCGGGAAGTTGAAATGGAATTTTAACGGGCGCAAAAAATTCCTTGAGCCTTTCGTTCAATCCGAGGTGTCGTGTGTAGCGCGGCAAAATCGTGTTCCTGAGGGCCTGGATTACAAATCGCCTCCTAGTGCCTATGCGTTGGTTGGTATTTCAGGAGGAGGAAAATTCAAATGGGGCAAACAAGAAATTTCAATTTTCGCGGGTGTCAATAATTTATTGAACGCTCGTTATCGTGATTATCTGGATCGATTCCGCTATTTCTGCGATGCACCCGGAAGAAATGTATTCTTACGACTCAGTACGCGTTTTTAAAAAACTAAACTCATGCATTCCTAAAAAATAAAATAAAAAAATGAAAAAATTTTTATCCCTCATCACCTTTATAGCGCTTATTTCGACTCAGTCGTGTAAAAAAGACCAGCCGCTCGATCCCACAAACCCCGCACCGAATAATCCGGCAGAACTGATTACAACACTGAAACTCATTTTTACCGACAGCGCAAATACTTCGTCTGTCAATACCTTTGTCTTTAAGGACGCTGATGGCGACGGAGGGAATGCACCTACCCAATTCGACACGATTCAACTGAATGCCAATTCAACGTATTACGTGTCTGTGCTTTTATTGAATGAGTCGGTAAGTCCTGCTGATACCATCAGTAACGAAGTAGCGGAGGAGGCGAATGAGCATCAGTTTTTCTTTCATTACAATGGTGTGAATATATCGCTAACTTACCTTGATGCAGATACAAACACACCTCCGCTTCCGTTGGGATTGTCCTCTAAATGGAAAACGGGCGTAACGGCAACCGGAACCAGTCAGGTGATTCTAAAACATCAGCCAGGAACAAAAAACGGAAGCGAAGCCGGCGGGGAAACTGATGTTGATTTGGTGTTTAGCACGGTGATAAATTAGTTAATTGAATAAATCTTACAGATTTGTGCTTTCCATTCAATTCTTTACTTTTGCCAAAACATTTTTATCATGAATTTTCCTGACAATCTGAAGTACACCAAAGATCACGAATGGGTTCGTGTGGAGGGCAACATTGCTTTTATCGGTATTACCGATTTTGCGCAAAAAGAACTTGGAGATATCGTTTACGTGGATATCAATACCATCGGTGAGCAGGTAGAAAAAGAAGCTGTATTCGTAACCGTTGAAGCGGTAAAAACAGTTTCCGATTTATTTATGCCAATCGCAGGAACTGTTCTGGAAGCAAATTCAAAGATTGACAGCAATCCTGAAGTCGTAAACAACGACCCTTACGGAGAAGGCTGGATGATAAAAGCTGAATTAACAAACCCGTCCGATGTTGACGGTTTAATTGATGTTCAAGCTTACAAGGCTTTGATTGGACAATAACTTTTAAACTCCGCAATCAAAGGAGTTTTTGTATGTTTCTCCGTGCTGTTTTTCCTGCTCTTGTCTGGACAATTGTAATTTTTTTGTTGTGCAGTTTTCCTGGAGATGCTATCCCTTCAATTTCCTGGCTCGAATTACTTTCTTTTGATAAATGGGTACATTTTGGAATTTTCTTTCTGCTTCAATTATTATGGATGCGTGGCTTTTGTATCCAAAACAAATTTCCTCTGCTGAAAAAATATTTCACAATCATCGCGCTTTTAATTTGTATTCCCTACGGCGCAGCGCTTGAAATGATGCAGAAATTTATTTTTTTATCACGTTCTGGCGACATTTTAGATTTTATTGCCAACAGTTGCGGAGTGTTGGCCGCCTCGTTCTCCTTTCAACGAATACGCCCATATCTGATGATGCCGGCCGTTTAAATGGTGAACTCCTTGTCGAGAATCTGTGTAGTTCC
>OMJH01000203.1 GCA_900299295.1 Bacteroidota bacterium | reverse complement strand
GTAGTTTTTCCGTGTAAATTAAACTGTATAGTCAGATAAATTGCAGCCTGAGGCGCGATTGCATTTACAGCCAATCCTTCATACTTCAATTGCATAAACCCATCATAAAATCCTTTCAGCCGGTCAAAGATTTTTTTCTTTTGTACATCTAGGAACTTATCATAAAAATCAAGGCGATTTAAATACTGAGCCGTTGCCATTTGTTCGGCTTTCGGCGCCCAGGCGCCGACATGAGTAAGAATTGCTTTTATTTTATCCGCAATTTTTTTTGGTGCCATTGTCCAACCAACACGAACCCCGGTAGCAGCCAACGATTTTGAAATGCCATCCACAAAAACGGTGTACTTTTTCATTTCCGGTCGAAGTGTTACGGGATTGAAATGCTGAACATCACCGTAGGTAAGCGCCCAGTAAATCTGATCGTACATCAGGTAAACCGGTTTTTCATTTTCATTTCTTCTGTTATTTTCAGCAAGGATAAGATCGCAAATTTCTTCCAGCGCAGCCTTTGTAAACACAGTACCGGTAGGATTTTGCGGTGAACATAACGCTACCAAGGTAGCAGATTTGAGATGTGGAGCAATGTCCGAAGCGCGAGGCATGAAATTGGATTCCGGTGTAGCCTCAATTACAACCGGCTTTGCCCCATTGAGGTACGTGTAATGATTGTTATTCCAGGAAGGCACGGGAAAAATAACAGTATCTCCCGGGTCGACGATAGCACGAAAAACTGAATAAATAATTGGTCGTGCGCCTCCGGCTATTACAATTTCATCGGATTTATAATCTAAATGGCAACGCTCTTTCAATAAATTTGAAACAGCGTTCCTAAGTTCCAACATACCATCTGCGGCAGGGTAATTTGTCTGATCGTTGAAATATTCATCAACGATGAACTGCTTTAAATCCTGAGGAATGGGAAAAACTTTTGGATTGAAATCTCCAATCGTAAGATTAAAGATTTTTTCCCCTTTTTTAATTTTTTCATTCACCTCGGCCGCAAGTTTTATAATTTCAGATCCAATTATATGTTCAGCGAGGTTAGAAACTCTAAGTGGTTTCTCAATTTTTTTTTCGGTAGAATTCATTCAAAAATTTATTCTGATAAATGCTATTTGTATCTTAAAATACAAACCTACATCATTTTTTTAAATCTATCCGTTAACGGTAAAAAATCAGATGCTCTAAAAAAGCATTTTTTCAAACTCAGCTTCCGAAATAATCTTGACTCCCATCGTTTGTGCTTTTTTCAGTTTTTCGGGCCCCATATTCTCCCCGGCAAGGAGGTAACTGGTTTTTTTTGAAATTGAGCCGGTGTTCTTACCACCGTTATGCTCTATTAGCTCTTTCAACTGATCCCGGCTATGTCGTAAAAACGTACCTGATATCACGAAAGTCATATTTTTGAGCTTTTCACTCGAAGATTGAAGTTGTTCTTCTGTTAATTCAAATTTAAGTCCAGCGTGTTTAAGTCGATCAACTAAATTGCGATTGGACTTATTTGAAAAAAAATCAACAATACTTTTTGCAATCACTTGTCCCACTTCCTCCATCTGCACCAACTCCTCCTCATTCATTTCCATTAATGCCTCAATGGATTTCACCCGCTTAGCAATTTTTTTCGCAGTTGTTTCACCCACGTGCCGAATTCCCATCGCAAACAAAACACGTTCAAAAGGTACCTGAGTTGATTGCTTTATTCCATCGATTATATTTTGTGCCGATTTATCCGCCATGCGCTCCAAAGGAAGTAGTTGTTCTTTTCGTAAATCAAATAAATCAGCATAATTGTTAATCAGTTTTTCAGCATACAGTTGCTGAATTGTTTCTTCGCCCAAACTTTCAATATTCATGGCTTTTCTCCCTACAAAATGCACAATTTTCCCCAGAATTTGAGGCGGACACCCATTTTCATTCGGGCAATAGTGAGAAGCTTCACCATCTTTACGAATTAAAGCGGAATTGCATTCGGGACAATGAGTAATGTAAACTGTTGGTTGAGAATCAAGCTGACGTTTTGAAATATCAATCCCTGTAATTTTCGGAATGATTTCACCGCCTTTCTCAACGAAAACCGTATCACCTACTCGCACATCCAGTTTCGCAATGATATCCGCATTGTGCAATGACGCGCGCTTAACCGTAGTTCCGGCCAGCAAAACAGGTTTTAAATTAGCAACCGGAGTAATTGCTCCCGTTCTTCCTACCTGATAACTTATGCTTTCGAGTACAGTTGAAACAGATTCCGCTTTGAACTTGTAGGCTATCGCCCAGCGAGGTGATTTGGCGGTAAATCCTAAAGCATTCTGAAATGCAAATGAATTTACTTTTATGACAACGCCATCTGTATCGTAGGGCAATTTAAATCTAGCTTTATCCCAATACTGAATGAAATCAATAACTTCATCTATTCCACTACATTGCCGGGTATGTTCCGAAACTTTAAATCCCCAGGACTTTGCGGCTTCCAGACTTTCATAATGTGTTTTAAATTTTGACTCAGTTGAAATAACATTGTAAATTATGCAGTCGAGTTTGCGCTTTGCAACAACGGAAGAGTCCTGCATTTTCATTGTTCCGGAAGCCGCATTTCGAGGATTTGCCAACAGGGCTTCTCCCGCTTCTTCACGTTCCGAATTGATTGCTTCAAACGTTTTGTGGGACATGAAAATTTCTCCACGGATTTCGAACTGAGGAGGATGATTTCCTTTTGTAAGTGTCAAAGGCAATGAACGAATGGTTTTAACATTGGTTGTTACTTCATCGCCCTGAATCCCATCGCCGCGTGTTACAGCGCGAAAAAGTTTATCATTTTCATAATGAATTGCGATGGAAAGGCCATCAAATTTTAACTCACACACATATTCCACCTGG